>JBCBCD010000113.1:0-11557 GCA_038530915.1 Bacteroidota bacterium | reverse complement strand
TCTTCATCACGAGCATAAATATACCCTTCCAGCTCACCAAAATAGAGTTTTAAAAACTTTCCTTCTTTTTTGATCTTAATATTGGGCCATATATCGTTTAAATCATACTCACCGATTAAGTGTTTGTATTCTTTATTGGCCTCTATTCGATCTGATGCAGAGACTGTCTCTAAACGTTCTTCAACAATCTTAAATACTCTATCAAAAGTAGCCTTTTCTTCTTCAAGAATGTGGTCAGCTTTCTCAGGCTGAGTGATCATATTATAAGCATAATTTGCCGCCAGGTGGGTGATCATTGCTGCTCTTTCATCAGACGAATAACCAATAAAGCCAAGATCTTTAGTAGGAATGATAGACGCATGAAAAATAGAACCTGCATAAGATCCAAAACGAGTTAGGATGGTATCATTTTCGTATTGAGCAACATCCCAACCTAAACTATATCCAAAACGTTTGTATGTAAAGTAAGTCCTATCCTGTTTCACAGTAGGCTGATGTAAGTCTTTCCAGGCAGCATTGGTTTTGAAAATTCTTTCATCTTGTCTGAGGTTGGCACTCAACCATTTAGATAAATCATTCACTGTAGATAAAGTCCCTCCGGCTGCACTCATTACAATGTCATTCTTATAAAAACCAGTTTTCAGCAACTCTCCGTTTATATTGATTGCAAAAAAGGGTCGGATGTCTTTTTTATTGAAATCACTCACTCTTGAGCTACTAGAGTTCATGCCTAATGGTTTGAATATCTTATTTTTGGTTTCTTCTCGCCAATCTATTCCCAACTTTTCCTCTGCTACAATGGCTGCTAATACAGGTCCTGTGTTGGCATATCTAAACCTGTGTGTTGAATCATAACTAAAGGTCTCATTAAAATTGCTGATTAAGGTGTTATTGCCGCCTGAGTATCCCATGAAGGCCGTCTTAGCTACAAAAGGCATACTGTACAAACCATGACTGTGATTAAGAACTTGTCTTATGGAAATTGATTTGGTGTCAACTGAACCATCCAAGGTAAGCTGAGGAAGATAATCATGTAAGGACCTGCTCAAATCTATCTTCCCCTCTTCTTCCAATTTTCTCAAAAGTGTACCAGTAAATGATTTGGTATGAGAAGCTAAATAAATAGGAGAATCATTGTTGAGTGTAGGCTTTTTTCCTTTGAAGATATTATCGTCTAAAGCAAGGGAGTGAACCAGGCCATCTTTGTTGACTAAGCCTAAAATTACATCACCTCTTATCTGATATTCTTTATACAAAGCAGTAAAGACACTATCAAACTTTTGTTCAATGAAGTTGGGTTCTCTCAGTCCAACATCTTTATTAAGTTGATTATTCATTCCACAAATAGTAAGGGTCAAAATTGCTATTGAGAGAAAGAAGAATTTTGCTTTCATCGTATTTTCTTTTTTTAGCAAAACTATCTCCTTTCAATACCCAAAAATTGTACAAATCAAACATTGAGCAATTTCAATGCCTGCTTCGGTCTTACACTCAATTCTCGCTTGAAATCTCGAGTAAAATGACTTTGATCAAAAAAACCGCATTCATAAGCTATAGAAGTGAGATTTTTATCTGGCGTCACCATATGCTTTAAAGCGTGTTGAATGCGCAAATGCCGTTGATAAGATTTGATATCTAAGCCAAAAAACTCTTTAAAAGTGCGGGCAACATAAAACGGATGTCGATTGACTTCCCTGGCCAGTTGTTTGATAGAAAGCGGTTCGTAAAAGTGGCCGTTTAAAATCATTTTTACCTCCCTTAGCCAATAGGGTACATCTATATCATAATTATTAAGGTGTTGATCCACCAAAGCTTGTAACTTGTGGATGTTTTCTTTTTTATCTTTTGAAAATAGAAATTCAAAAAAAGTGGCAACACCAACAAATGAAGGCAATATCAGATGTTGTCGAAGATTTAATTTATAGTAGCTGCTATCCAGGAAATTGAAGGAAAGAAGAGTTGCATTTTCAGTAAATGAATTGCTGTGTAATACTCCAGGAGGCTTGACAAATAAAGAACCTGCCGGGGCGATAAAAGTCTCTTTAGTACTGTTTTCAATAACAGTCCCTTTTATAGATATGCTTATTGAAAAAAGATCATGATGATGCATATCCATATCGCTTTTCCCCTTAATGTAAGCATGTTTGGAAAGGGCGATGGATCCATCTTTGTATAATAAATTATTTTTAAATATCGCATTACCAAATCGCTGCATGTTTGTTGATTTGTTTGAGTGTGCCTTTTTAACCTACGGGTTACCATACCAGTCAATACTTTATGTGCATTCCACACACAAAACTTCCTTCATTTAAAGAGTCACAAATTATTTAATGGTTGGAAAGTAATTAACTCAATTTTCAAGCTTGACCGCAATTGAATTAATTATGAAGGTTAAACATGAGTTATCTCGAATTTTCGATTAATTCGAAAATTCGGGATAACTCATGTTTGTATATTACAGATATATACTATGTAAAAATGTATTTGCAATGGAAACCAAAACGGCAAGAATAATAGCCCAACCAAAGTTTTTCAGCTCAAATCCTTTCATGAAATAGGCCACTATCCAAAGCATAAAAGCGTTGATAACTATACTAAACAAACCAAAAGTTATCAATGTAATAGGAGTCGCAAAAAACCTAAGTACAGGTGCAATGGTAACATTTAAGACTGATAAAATAAGTGCAGCTATCAATGCATTTACCAGGCTTTTAAAATGTACACCACTCAATATATAGCCCAATGCAAATAAGGCTAGGCCATTTAATAATATTCTGATGAGCCCACTCGAAAAAGTAGTTTGCTCAACAATAGTCATTTCCATCATTAGTTTCTGTCCATTTTATAGTCAAGGAGTTCTTGCTTCATTTTTTCAATTTCAGCATCCTTTTTTCTGATAGTAGACCTTAAATCAGCATTAGCTTTTTTAAGCTTATCGACTTCCTCTGTCAACTTAGCGACCTGATCACTACTATTAGAGTTTTTCCTAGTAGTTTGAGTTTGCTTTTTGGTGGTTGACGTATTGTCTACTTGCTCAATACCTATCAGTTTTTTAATATTTTCTATACCATCTTCGCCATTATAATAGGAAGCTCCAATGTATGCCAATGGTGCTAAAAAGAGCATTACTATAAAAAATCTTGCGAAGGGAGTCATTCTTAGTTTTCGCCTTGCCATATGTGTACTTGGTATTTGTTGTATTTTTAAGCAATATAAACGTAAAAGATCAACTACGGTTATTATTTCTACAGAAAACATGCATTGTTAGATCAGTAAAAGTTCGTTGAAGGATTAGTATTTAATGTCAAGATAAATTTTATTTTTGTTGCAAAGCAGAAAATAGAACCAAATGAGCGAAGCTTATATTTATGAAGCCTTCCGTACACCTCGTGGAAAAGGCAACTCCAGAGGTTCACTTTATGAAGTCAAACCAGTTGATCTGCTCAGCACTTTACTTGAATATTTGCAAAAAAAGATTCATTTAGATACCAAGCTGGTTGGAGATGCCATCATTGGATGTGTAAGTCCAACGGATGACCAAGGATATAATATAGCTAAAGCAGCTTTGCTACATTCTAACTGGGATCAATCTGTTAGTGGCTTACAGCTCAATAGATTCTGTGCATCCGGCTTAGAATCAGTCAACCTGGCAGCGATGAAAATCAAGTCTGGTTGGGAGCATTTAGTATTGGCTGGCGGTGTTGAAAGCATGAGTAGAGTGCCTATTGGGAGTGATGGTGGAGCTTTGCTCTATGACCCCGAACTCATCAATCAGGTACATTACCTTCCACAAGGCATTTCAGCAGATTTAATAGCTACTTTGGAGAGATTTGATCGCGAGACTTTAGATTCGTATGCTTTGCGTTCACAGCAATTGGCTTTTCAAGCTCAGGAGAATGGATACTTTGATCAATCAATTGTTCCTATTCTAGACCAAAATGGCCTGGTTATACTTTCAAAAGATGAGCATTTGCGTCCAACTACTAGTATCGAAGCTTTAACTGGTTTAAAACCAGCTTTCGAAAATATGGGGAAAGAAGGCTTTGATCAAATGGCTTTACATAAATATCCATTTTTAGAAAAAATTCATCATTTACATACTGCTGGTAATTCTTCAGGGATAGTGGATGGGGCCTCAATCGTTTTAGTTGGTAGCGAACATGCACAACAGGTTTTGGGTGTAAAACCCAAAGCAAAAATACTAGCAGGCAGTACAGTGAGTGTAGATCCTACTATCATGCTGACCGGACCTGCGCCGGCTGCTCAAAAAGCACTTGAAATTGCCGGAATGAAAAAAGAAGATATTGATTTGTGGGAATGCAATGAAGCCTTCGCATCTGTGGTACTCAAATTTCAAAAAGAAATGGATTTACCACTTGATGTCATCAATGTAAACGGAGGAGCTATTGCCATGGGACACCCTTTAGGAGCGACCGGAGCCATGCTGTTGGGCACAATTGTAGACGAGCTGGAGCGCAGAGACCTGACTACAGGCCTGGTGACACTCTGCGTAGGTGGTGGTATGGGAGTGGCAACCATCATAGAAAGATGCTGATAATAGTTTTTAGTTCTTGGTTCTTAGTTTTTGCTAACGCTAAATTCGGTAAACGGAATTTCTTTCTCTAGAAAGTGAACCCGTATAAAAAGACCTCAAGTAATGATTAAATATTCTAAAGATACCAACAATATAGTTACCATCACCTTAGACATGAAGAATCGCAACTTCAATGTGATCAATCATGAGATCTTTGCGGCATTTGTTCCTGTAGTGAAACGATTGCAAAAAGAAAAGGCAATGGGGGTATTAAAGGGGGTAATTCTTACCTCTGCAAAAAAGACATTCCTATCCGGTGGAGATCTGGAATATCTATACAATGCTACTAATCCAGTTGAAATTTTCAATTTTTGCCAGGAATTAAAAAGCTTTTTAAGAGATTTAGAAGGCCCTGGTGTGCCAGTAGTAGCAGCGATTAATGGTAGTGCTACCGGAGCGGGTTATGAAGTAGCACTTGCCTGCCATCATCGCATCGCTATAGAAAACCCCAACACTGCGATAGGTCTTTCAGAAGTTAAAATGGGAATTATTCCTGCAGGAGGTGGGATCATTCGTTTGATGTGGTTATTAGGGGTTGAAAAAGCCTACCAGATTTTAACCAAAGGCCATGAGTATACTCCTAAGGATGCACATGCAGTAGGTTTAATCGATGAGCTTGCTACCGATCAAAAAGATATGATCAAGAAAGCTAAGGAATGGTTATTAGAATCACATGACGGAAGGAGACCATGGGACAGATCAGATTGTAAAATTCCAGGTGGAACTGCACAAGATACTGCTGTAGCAAAAATCATAAGAAATTTTGCTGCCCAGTTATCACAAACTACCCACAATAATTATCCAGCTCCACAAGCTATTCTTAATGTACTATCCGAGGGTTCAAAAATGGATTTTGATACTGCTTGTAGAATTGAAAGCAGATATTATACAAAGCTCATATGTGCTCCCGAATGCAAGAATATGATCAAAGCATTTTGGTTTGATAATAACTCTATACAAAGAGGGGCCAATCGTCCCAAGGGATTTGGAAAATTTAGAGCAAGAAAAGTTGGAGTTATTGGAGCCGGACAAATGGGGACTGGCATTGCTACTGCCTGCATTGAACAAGGCTTGAATGTTGTCTTAAAAGATGTCTCCCACTTGATAGCTGAACGTGGTAGAGAAATGGTAGCAGGTAAAATTCAAAATAAGATCAATGCAGGGATTCTTCATCCTTCTGCCAAAGAAAGATTACTAAATAAATTGGTTACAACTGCTGACGCTTCCATGTTTCAGGATTGTGATATAGTAATTGAAGCGGTTTTTGAAAATAGAATGGTCAAACAAAAAGTAACCAAAGAAGCTGAGAATCATCTGGATGAATACTCTATCTTTGCTACGAATACGGTATCCATTCCAATAACAAAATTGGCTGAAGCTTCTCTAAGACCAGATAATTATGTTGGACTTCATTTTTTCCACCCTGCCGAGGAAGTTCCACTTGTAGAAATCATCCGTGGGGCAAATACTTCTGATGAGACAATAGCCAGGGCCTTTGATTTTGTAAGAGGCATAGATCGCACACCGATAATAGTAAAAGACGACTGGGGCTTTTTTGCAGCTCGTGTACAGAATACGTATATACTTGAAGGCATTACCATGTTACAAGAAGGTTACCCACCAGCTTTAATTGAAAACTTGGGCTTAAAAGCAGGCATGCGTCGCAGCCCACTTTATTTAGCCGATGCATTGGGGTTCAAACTTGTTCTCAGTTATGAAATGCAAGCTGCTGAGCATTACGGTCCTAAGTATATACAACACCCTGCTGCTCCTGTTTTAAAAAGAATGCTTTCAGAGTTTGAGCGGAGTGGAAGACCTAAAAAGACAGGCTTCTATGATTTGAAAGCCACAGGTGATATGCAGCTTTGGACTGAACTACCAGAAGCCTTTCCACAAAAAAAGATAACCTATGATCATCAGGAAATCATCGATCGCCTACTGATAGCACAAGTATTAGAAGCTACCTGGTGCTTGCAGGAGAAAGTCATACACACTGTTGAAGGTGCCAACCTGGGAAGTATTTATGGCTGGGGATTTCCTTCTTTTAAAGGTGGAGTCATACAATATGTTAATGACTATGGTTATGAAGCTTTTATAGCCAGATGTAAAGAGCTGCAAGAAAAGCATGGACAACGCTTTCAGGTGCCAAAGATTTTGAAAAAACTGGTTTAAAAGTTTAATACACTGTCATCTAAACTGCAACTAGCTCAATAGTTGATACACCAAAAAACTACTCAAATAAGCCAAGCCGGTCATAAAAATGAATTGTATGACAGGCCACTTCCAACTTCTCGTTTCTCTTTGTACAACTGCCAGTGTACTCATGCATTGCATGGCAAAAACATAAAATATCAAAAGCGACATCGAAGTTGCAATGGTATAAATCGGAGCACCAGTAACAGGATCTGTTTCTTTAGCCATCTGATCTTTAATAGAGCTTTCATCATCAACACTACCGATGCTATAAATAGTAGCCATTGTACCTACAAATACTTCTCTGGCAGCAAAAGAGGTGATTAAAGCGATGCCTATTTTCCAATCAAATCCCAGCGGTTTTATAACCGGTTCAATAAACTTACCCAAGTGACCAGCAAAGGAAGCTTCCAGTTGCTTAGAAGCGATCAGGTCCTCTGTTTGGATTTCCTCTAGATTGTTTTCCTGAGCGATTTGAATGGCTTCTAACCTGGCATTTTCCATTGCTTTTCCAGGACCAAAATAAGCCATTACCCACAATACCATAGAAATAACGATAATGATTTTTCCAGCTTCAATAACAAAAGCTTTTACCTTATCGTAAACATTCAATCCTACATTACGCATCAAAGGCAATCTGTACGCTGGCAATTCCAACATCAGAAAACTACGTTCATTTGTTTTTAAAATGAGTTTAAAAACTAATGCAGCTCCTAAAGCAGCAATGATACCTAGAATATACAATCCCATAAAAGCCAGTCCCTGTAAATTTAGAAAACCGAGTACCTTTTGTGGTGGAACTGCAAATCCAATTAATACGGTATAAACTGGAATTCTTGCCGAACAGCTTATAAATGGAGTTACCATAATGGTAATAAATCGCTCTTTCCAGTTGCTTATGGTCCTCGTACTCATGATGGCAGGTATAGCACATGCGCCACCTGAGATGAGCGCAACAATGCTTTTACCATTTAAGCCAAAAATCTGCATGAATCGGTCAAAAATAAAAGCAGCTCGAGCCATATACCCGACTTCTTCCAATATGGAAATCAAAAAGAAAAGTATCGCTATCTGAGGAATAAAAATCAAAATTCCGCCCAAACCGGCAAGTAAGCCATCTGTAATCAAATCAGTAAACCAACCAGCAGGTAATATCAGTTTTACTTGTGTTCCCAACCAACCAAATAAAGCTTCTATCCAATCTTGAGGAATACCCGACCACGAAAAAATAGCTTGAAAAACCAAGACCATCAGCAAAAGGAAAATGAGTGGCCCAAAAACACGATGAGTTAGTATGCCATCCAAACGCTGAGTAAACTGCTGTTCTGCATTGCTCCCTTTTAAAATAACATCATTCAAAATACTGGTAAATCGAGTGAACCGAAACATCGTTTCTTCCACCTGATTTTTCAATGGAACAAATTGCTGTTCTTTTAGTGAATCTTGTATTTGCGTTCTCTCTTCTATGCTCACATGTGGCAACCAATCTAAGTGATGTGCAATAAGCAGTGCTTGATAATCATTGGTCACTTCTGGAAGCTGGCTTTTCACCAATTGAATTATTGTTTGCTCTTGCTCTGTAGGCGTATAAAAATCTTTAGCAGAAGCCGTACTTTCTTCTTGTACACATAATTTCAGAATTGCCTGATGTAAATTGTTCATTCCATGCCCCGTTCTACCACTGGTTGGGATAACTGGAATTTTAAGACTTTTAGAGAGCTTGTTTACATTTACTTTGATTCCTTCACTTTCTGCCACATCAAACATATTCAATACCAAAAGTGTAGGAATTTTCAGGTCAATGATCTGAGAAAGTAAGAGTAAGTGTTTGTCTAACTTTGTAACATCTGCTATGTATACGATCGAATCAGGATAGTTAGCATCCAATTCATTGGTAAGTGTTTGAACAGCAATACGTTCATCTTTTGAATTGGGATACAAACTGTAAGTTCCTGGTAGATCAAGAATCTGCACATTCAATGCACTTTCCTTGGAGGTTTTCAATTGTCCAACCCTTTTTTCTACAGTTACGCCGGGAAAGTTTCCAGTTTTTTGTTGTAAGCCGGTAAGCTGATTGAAAATTGAACTTTTACCACTATTTGGATTACCTACTAATGCTACGGTGTAGGTTTGAGAAGAAATTTGCTGCACGAATTAATTTTTATCTCAATACAATACCTTCTGCTTCTTGGTTGCGCAAAGCAATCAAAAGGTTATCTACTTGAATGTAACAACCACCTCCAAAAGGTGCTTTGCGAATATATTTTACAAATGCTCCAGGTAGCACTCCCATCGACATCATTTTCTTTGCTACGTGTTCATCGTCAAAGGTGGATATAATTCCAGATCCTCCTTTCTTTAATGAAGAAACAGTCTGCCCTAAAGTTCTCTGTGCAACCATCTGAGTTATTTTAATTTAATCTAATTTACATTAAGGTAACACAAAATAGACTCTTTTGTGATCTAATAAGGTAGATTTTGTCACTGTTTTGCAAAAAATACCTAATTGGATCACCATTCACACCTAAACATTAGGTATACTTTAGTCTATTACTACCAATGGTACAGTAAAAAAGCCCAGATTATCAACAAGTCGAATATAGTATTGACCTGCTGGTAATCCTATCAAATTGATATCTTCTTTTGTTAAATTCGAAAGCTCTTGATTATGAACCATTCTCCCTAATCCATCATAAATGCTTAACCGGGTGTTGTCTAATTCACCTTCCAGAAAAAGATACCTTTCTGCACCAACCGGATTGGGATAATACAATAGATCTTTTTCTAAAAAAGTATTAGCAGAAGAAATAGTAGAAAAATTAATCACTCCAACTGCATCCAAATCAAAACCACCGCTTTCAAAAGGAGTAGGGTAAGGATCATTGATGATATTATTTTGAGCATCTCTTTGTGCAAAACCGGGATCAATAGTCCCGATTGCATCGACAATTCTGACGTAATTAATATTGTTCAAGTCAATGCTATCTTGACCAATTAATTCTTCTAAATCAAAAGGAGTACCAAAATTAGCTCTGTATTTTCCAGCTAAGTTGTTGAGTTTTGTGGCATCTACGGCTCCAAAAGGGCCAATTTGTTGGCTGGTATCTGAAAGAGAGGAAGCAGGAAACCTTACAAATTGAATACCATTGGTACTTACTTCTACAAATGCTAACTCAAGAAACGTATCAGAAAAACCATTTTCAAAAATGACGAAATCCCAACCTTCATTATTCATAATGGGACGCTCAAATACCAATGTAATAGCACCATTATCACCAAGACTTATTACTCTACCATCTCCGGCTGGTCCCAAAGCATCTTCAATCTGTCCAAAGTTAACCAGTCCAGAATCTGGTTGTGCAATATCACGCCAACCTCTCTGAATAGTGGCATCAATGGCCCATCCTTGTATAATATTACTATCAGACTTGATTGCAGTGCTTCCAATCTGTTCGGCAGGGGGAGAAAATTGCCCCCACACTACATGAAAAGCCCCAAAAAGAATTACCAGAATTAAGGTGATTGATCTCATATTAAAAAAGGCCCTAACGCAGAGCGTAAAGCCTTTCAATTTGACTATACAAAAATTAATATTCTTGTTTTCTAACATAAAAAAGTAAGAAACAGTTTTAAAATAGGCAGATTATTGAGTTGAATTTTGTGCATATTAAAGCACTAAAATGAAATTTAACTTAAATTTCACTTTTTAGAAAAAACTGCAACCCATTGACAATTAATTAGAAATGAATGATTGAAACTAAAGATTGAATAAAAAGAGCGGAGAATGATAATTATCACTTTAAACAGATGTGAATTAGCCCTATATTTGGCTCTTAAGTTTACTAATGCACATTACATTAAAGAGCCATGGCTCTGCCATTTTTGACAGAGCCACTGGTTTTGAAGCAAAAATTTAAATTTTCACTTCGGACTTAGCTTTTAAATTATCCTACTTTCTCAGTAGCAGGTACAGTGTTTGCAGCTCTCATTTCTGCAGTCTTAGAAGCAGCTAAAGAGTAAATAACCAAACCGAATCCGATTTTGTTAACAGCATCACCGATGTTGTAAATGATATCCATAGAGTTTCCAGGGATAACACCTGCCAACCATCCTGTCTCAATAGTCATATAACCAATTGGGTAGATTGCCCAACCAGCCAATACGAACCATGCCAAAGCGTTAAATGCTTTCTGCAATGTAGGATCGTTAGAATTTTTAGACATTTTCTTAGCGCTACCAGCCCAAGCTTCATAAAGGATACCTACGTAACCGATAGTTGAAATGAAACCCCAAAGTGGAGACTGAGCTCTAAATACTGTTTCACCTAAGTAACCAGCTACTAACATCAATACAGAGTAACCGATCATTTTCCACAATAAGCCTTGCTTAGCACCAAAAGCTTTCAAGATCAAGTAGAACTCAACACACATTAATGGAACAGTCAAGATCCAGTCAATGTAACGGAACTCAGTTGGAGATACTTGGTTCTCAGCCCAGAAATCTCTCATGTAGTAGTAGTGTACAGCAGCGATAAAGGTAATCAAACCAGATACCAACATAGAATCTTTCCACTTACCTTCTACTCTAGAGATTTGGAAGAAGAAAAATACTGTTGCTGCCGCCATCGCCATAGAACCGATGAAGAAAGTGAACCCAACATAGTCACCTTGCTGTAGGTTAGCTAAGAAAAGTTCAAAGTTTACTAATGCACTCATTTTTATAGGTTTTGTTAATATAAAGTTAATGACAATTTCATAAAACTTACTCAGT
>JBCBCD010000112.1:0-11559 GCA_038530915.1 Bacteroidota bacterium | reverse complement strand
TGAGTATTTGTTGATGAAGGAGGTGAATAGCAAAAAAGATACGCTTACTTCTCCTATTAAGGGAGACGTATAGTTACCAACTTTACCTAAATCTTCTAATTGTTCCCCTTCTTTCAATATGCGTATAGTGGTAGCCTCTATATTAGGCTCTGATTTTAAGAGGGCTTCTCTCACTATTTCCAGTTCATACAATCGAATGGCAGGAAGTTCTGTTTCCTCACTTTCAGTACTTGCCTCTTGTTGACAGGCCTGAAACAGAAGAATAATGATTAATACGCATGCTATTCGACTTGTGACTATTTTTGATAGAAGCATTTAAAGCGCTTTGAAAAAATAAGCGATTGATAAACTACTGCTTATCAATCGCTTAAAAGTATATTCGTTAAGTTCTTTAACCTAAATAAGATTTTAGAGCATTTCTGTTGTAAGATTTTCTCAATCTTCTGATGGCACGTTCTTTAATTTGACGAACACGCTCACGAGTTAATCCATACAACTCTCCAATTTCTTCTAAAGTAAGTGATTTATAGCCATTTAAGCCATAATATGCCGAAAGCACTTCAACCTCTCTTGGAGAAAGGATTGATAGACCTTGCTGAACTTCTTCTTTTAAAGATTCATCCATCAAATCGCCATCCGGTCTCATATCATTTTCGTTGGAAATAACATCCAACATAGTAGAATCACCATCTTCACCACTCAAAGGAGCATCTACAGATACGTGACGACCATTACCTTTTAACATATTGGCTACTTCTTTTGGAGTCATGTCCAATAATTCTGCCAATTCTTCATTAGTCGGTTCACGTTCAAACTCTTGTACGAAAGAAAGAAAAGCTTCGTTCACTTTATTGTAGGATCCCACTTTATTCAATGGTAATCTTACAATTCTTGAATATTCCACTATAGCCTGAAGGATAGATTGGCGAATCCACCAAACAGCATAAGAGATGAATTTGAAACCTTTGGTTTCGTCAAATCTTTTGGCTGCTTTCATTAAGCCAACATTTCCTTCATTGATGAGGTCACTCAAAGAAAGACCTTGATTTTGATATTGCTTAGCCACCGACACCACAAAACGCAGGTTGGATCGTGTCAGTTTATCCAATGCTTCCTGGTCTCCCTGACGAATGCGCTTTGCCAACTCAGCCTCATCATCTGCACTTAGCATAGGAATCTTACCAATATCGTTAAGATATTTGTCCAACGCCAGACTCTCTCTGGCCGTAATCTTATTAGTTATTTTTAATTGACGCATTAGTTTGGGGATTTTTAGAAATAAGTCTCACCTTTAAAATACGCTTTTAAATCAAAAAAAGTTCCTTACTTAGGATTAAACTTGCTTTTTTATAAAAAAAATCTTAAATGTGGCTGCCATATTACAATAGTGTAATTGACTTGAAACAAGAAGCCCCAAAGGAGCTGAGCTCTTTTGGGGCCACTTATTTTCATCTATACTAAGTAGTATTAATTTTTTCTTGGCGGACGTGGTCCTCTGTCTCTATTGTCTCCTCTATCACCTCCTCTTCCTTTAGAACCATTAGCTGGTCTTGGTGGACGTGGAAGCAAAGCTTTTCTGGAAAGACGGATTTTACCAGACTTCTCATCGATGCCAATCAACTTGACTTTTACGTCATCACCTTCCTGAAATACTTCTTCTACTCTGTCAATTCTGGTATGAGAAATTTCGGAAACGTGTAGCAAGCCACTCTTTCCTTTAAATTCAACAAATACACCGTAAGGCATCACACTTTTTACTTTAGCTTGGTATACATCTCCTACTTCAGGTTCAAAAGTGATCATATTGATTCGTTCTAATGCAGCCTCGATAGAAGCTTTATCATTACTTGAGATGCTTACTACTCCTTTTTCATCCTTCTCTTCAATATTGATAACTGTACCGGTTTCTTTTTGCATTTCCTGAATGACTTTACCACCAGGACCAATAACTGCACCGATATAGCTTTTATCAATTATTACTTCTACAATACGTGGAGCATGAGGCTTCACATCTTCACGAGGAGCTTCAATCGTTTGCTTCATCTCATTCAAGATGTGTAAACGACCTTCTTTTGCTTGCTCCAAAGCTTCTATCAATAAATCGTAGGATAAACCATCGATTTTAATATCCATCTGACAAGCAGTGATACCGTTTTCAGTACCCGTCACTTTAAAGTCCATATCTCCCAAAGCATCTTCATCGCCCAGGATATCAGACAATACTACTGCACGTTCTCCATCAGAAATCAACCCCATAGCAATACCTGAAACAGGGCTGGAAAGCTGAATACCTCCATCCATCATGGCCATACAACCTGCACAAACGGTAGCCATTGAAGAAGAACCATTTGATTCAAGGATATCAGATACCAATCTAATTGTGTAAGGAGTATCATCCGGTAAAACGCCAGCCAATGCTCTTGTTGCCAAGTTGGCGTGACCAACTTCACGACGGCCTGGGCCACGTTGAGGTTTTACTTCACCTACAGAATAACCCGGGAAGTTATAGTGAATGTAGAAACGACTAAAGCTTTGCTCTAGAGCCGTATCATTCATATTTTCATCCAGCTTCGTACCCAAAGTTAAAGAAGTCAGAGACTGTGTTTCACCACGAGTAAAGATGGCAGAACCATGAGTAGAAGGCAAATAATTTACTTCCGTCCAGATTGGGCGTACCTCATTAGGGTTACGGCCATCCAGGCGTTTTTTGGTGTCTAAAACCATTTTACGGATGACGTGCTTTTTGATTTTAGAGTAGTACTCCTTAATCTCGTCTCCTTTTTCTTCCATGAATTCTTCATCATTGGCTTCCAACATGGCTTCTTTCAATTCTTCTTCGATTTTATCAAAGCCAGCTTTACGCTCATATTTACTCAAAGCAGATCCTGCAACCTCTAATACCTTAGCACTAACTTGCTCTTCTACTTTTTTATACAATTCTTCGTCAATAACAACTTCCTCTACTTCGCGCTTAATCAAAGCTTTATCACCTACCAATTTTGCCAATTCAAGCTGGGCCTGACATTGAACTTTAATGGCATCGTGTGCAACACGTATGGCTTCCACCATATCTACTTCATTACATTCTTTTGCTTCCCCTTCAACCATCACCACATTATCCATATCAGCGGCTACTATGAAATCCATATCAGCAGTAGCAAGTGCACTCCTACTTGGATTGATAACATATTCACCTTCTATTCTTGCTACTCTACATTCAGAAATTGGACCAGCAAAGGGAATATTTGATACGGATAAAGCAGAAGACGCTGCTAAAGCAACAAATGCATCCGGTAATGTCTCTTTTTCACCAGAAATCAGGTTAATAATGATCTGGGTTTCGTTCATGTAGTTATCTGGAAACAATGGACGAATAGCACGGTCGACAAGGCGAGAAATCAATACTTCGTAATCAGACAATTTAGTTTCGCGTTTGAAAAAATTACCGGGGATACGACCTGCTGCAGCGAATTTCTCTTGATAATCTACAGATAGTGGGAAAAAGCCTTGACCTTCTCTGGCTTTCTTTGCTGATACGGCTGTTGCAAAAATCATCGTGTTACCTACTTTAACAACTACGGAACCGTCAGATAAATCAGCAAGTTTCCCTGTTTCAATGGTTACTGTCCTCCCGTCAGGTAAATCAAAGGAGGTAGTAATTGGAATCTTCTTTCCCATTTTTAGGAATGTGTTTAAATGTGAATCTTTACTTTTTTTATACTCTTTTTTTCAAAAACTGAAAGTACAAACTATTCTATCAATTATAGGATGAATAGAAAAGAAATTTAGGTAAGGAGACAATATTTACCTTTTCTTAGGCCATTTCTGGTATTGAAAGGAAAACATAAATACATTCATCCTCAAATGAAGTTTGGGGAACAAATTGATCATTTGTTCCCCAAAATACTTTCAATAAGCGTGTATCGAGAATATTTTATCCTATTTACGGATACCTAACTTCTCAATCAAATCACGATATTTCTGAATGTCTTGATTCGACAAGTAACGCAATAAACGTCTACGCTTACCTACCAAGTGTAGTAAGGCACGGCGACAAGAGTGATCTTTGCGATTAGTTTTCAAGTGTTCAGAAAGCATTTTAATGCGATAAGTAAATAACGCAATCTGTGCTTCCGTAGAGCCTGAATTGGCTTTATCTCCTCCGTATTCCAGATATATCTCTTCTCTTTTTTCTTTTGTTAGATACTCAGCCATCTATTTTTACTGGTTTAAATATCAATTTTTATTTTAAGCCGTGCAAAGGTATATAGAATCTATGAAACTATAAAGCTTTAAATGTAATTAATTTTGTTCTTGGTTGTTAGTTGTTGGTTTTTGTAGCAGAATAAATTCTACTTTACCAGTCTTCTAACAACTAAGAACCTTTGAACTTCTTAATCGCTTCTGTCAATCTAGGAGCTACATCAAACAAATCTCCCACTACTCCATAATCAGCCGCTTTGAAGAAAGGTGCTTCCGGATCTTTATTGATGACTACTATCGTTTTTGAACTACTCACACCTGCCAAATGCTGTATGGCACCTGAGATGCCCATTGCAATGTATAAATTGGGACGAATTGCAATGCCGGTTTGACCCACGTGTTCATGATGTGGTCTCCAATCAGCATCTGAGACAGGACGTGAGCAGGCAGTTGTTGCACCAAGTGCATCTGCTAATTCTTGTAGTACGCCCCAATTTTCAGGTCCTTTCAAACCGCGCCCACCAGAAACAACCAATTCTGCTTCTGGCAATGGAGTCGTTCCTGTTATTCTGTTTACTTCTTTTACCTTGATTTTTGATGCTGGAATTTCTACATCAAGAGATTCAGTTGAAACTGCAGCACCTACCTGTTCAGGTTGAACAGAGTTGCCCATAGCAGAAATGATTTTCACCGGAGAAGTCAATTCGTAAGTAGCAATTGCTTTACCGGAAAATACATTCTTTTTTACCTTCAAGCCAGCATCGGAAGCTTCAGGAATACTAATTGCACCAGAAACAGAGGCTGCTCCCATGCGAGCAGACAAACGTCCTACCAATGACTTGCCTGAAGAAGTATGCATAGCTATTATAACGCTTGCACCCAATTGCTCAGCAACTGAAGCAACTACTTTAGTATATACTTGAGAATCCAATACATTTAAAGTCTCATCAGCCAAATGAATCACTCTATTAGCTCCATAGATACCCAATTCGCCAGCCCCTTCTGCAGCACCTAATACTAAGGCGGCACAATCTACGCCTAATACATCTGCTGTTTTGCGACCATAAGTTACAGCTTCGAAAGCCGCTTTTTTGAAAACACCATTTTGATGCTCAACAAAAACTAATACCATTTTATATTGATTAAAAGTGTTTTTTAAATAAATTTAAAATAACCTTGGCAATTATCTTATTAAAGTAATGCCATTTATTGTTTAGTGTGTAGTGAGCCTTTATTACTTTACAAAAGACTCTAAATTACTTTTGCTTCTTCATTCAAGAGTCGAACCAATTCTTCCATATTTTCAGGATCGACTAACTTCACAGCTGTTTTAGCAGGTGGTAATTCCAATGCAGTCATGCTGATGTGTGCATCATAAGCTACTGGTTCTTCCACTTTGAGTGGTTTTCTTTTTGCCATCATGATACCGCGCATATTAGGAATGCGTTGCTCAGCCAAATCTTTTGCTGCTGATAAAACGAGAGGGGTAGGTACTTCAATGGTTTCTGTTCCACCCTCTATTTCTCTACTTACTGTCGCTACTCCATCAGCTACTTCCAGGTCATTGGCAAAAGAAACATAAGGAAGATCCAAAAACTCAGCAACCATGGCTCCTACTTCCGAACGGTTGTGATCGATGGTTTCTTTCCCTAAGAAAACGATGTCGTAATTTTCCTTTTCAGCATGAGCAGCAATTTGCTTAGCAATAAACAATGCACTTGATTCTTCAGAATTTACTCTAACCGCGTTATCTGCTCCAATAGCCAATCCTTTTCTGATCACAGTATCATTGGAAGCAGGACCCACATTCAAGAGCGTCACACTACCGCCATTGGCTTCTTTCAACTCAATGGCTCTGACCAAAGCATACCATTCATCATAAGGATTCATTATATATTGTACACCATCCGTCTTAAGGCCATTTCCATCGCCGTTGACAGCTATTTTTGTAGTTGTTTCAGGAGTTTTACTGACACAGACTAATAATTTCATCCGCTAAATGATTTTAATTATTTATTTGATTAAGCTTTCTTTATAGAACGAAATGAATGGATATGTGGTTTTGACACAATCCGACACACAAATATCTTTTTTTTTAGCAATAAATCAAGTTATTTAGCGAAAATTCGCTAGAAAATTACAACAACATGAATTCTCGACTGGATCAACTGCTCAACTTCCATAAAGAAAACCCAAAAGACAGCTTTCTCCTATTTGCTTTGGCCAAAGAATATGAAGGCTTGGGACAAGTAGGAAATGCCCTTTTTCACTACCAGGAATTGGTGAAGAGTGATCCTGAGTACATTGGTACTTATTATCACCTTGGAAAATTACAGCAGCAGCAAGGCACATTTGAGCAAGCGATGGCAACATTTGAAACTGGCATAGCAATGGCTCAGCAAATTAAGGATAGACATGCTTTGGGAGAGTTGAATGCAGCGAAGATGGATTTAGAGGATTTAATGGAGGAATAGTTGTTAGCTCTTTCTGTCTATAAGTGGTTGGACTAAAATAATTATCACTTTATGATGTCATCTTTTTGAGCTGCTCTTTGTTGAATTCTCAGCTGATGTGAATCACCTTGCGAATTCGCCTCGATCAGCTCGAAAAATCTGATCGATCAAAAACAATACTTATTTTTGTCCAACCACTTAATATCTTTTATTTCTTCAACAGATTTTCCTGTAATTATTGATATAGTGTTCAAATTAAGACCATTTTGTACTGACTTGACTATAATCTCTATTATCCCTTCTTCTTTACCCTCTGCAAAAGAAGTATTGACTACATTGTTTAAATCTCTATAGTATTTTAAACTTTCTTCGTATTGAGCCTTTTCTTGTGGATCAAAATGGGCAATTTCTGCAGCCTCAAATAACCGCTGGAATATTCTTTCTTGAAGTGCTATTGGGCGACTCTGAAGGTTTGGAAGATTTTTAAGAACGTACATCCATTTATCAAATTCAGTTTCAAGCTCAGATTCATTTTTATTAAAGTTGGGCATCTCCAAATAGATAAAGGTAAGTTTGTCATAGAAGACCTTACAATCTTGATCTTTTAGTTTCACTTCATGTCGAACTTTCTTGTCCACTTTTGTTTCTTCAAAAACAAAATCTAATATTCCTATTGTATAAACAGCCGACAATTGATAATCCCAATCTCCCTTTAATGCTTGTTCTTGGATCGGAAAAGTAGCATAGTAGACACTCCTATCTTTAAAGAAATTTTGTTTGGCTTTTTGAATTTCAACAATAAACCGCTCCCCATCAGGGCTCACACAATAAAGATCAAAAATAGCTTTGCGATCAACCTCCGTTGCTCCTAATTTTTCGTTAGAAGTGTATGATAAATCTTCGATGATATGTCGCTCCGGCAATACTTGGTTTAAGAATCCAATTAAAAGATCCTTGTTTATTTCTGTGCCAAACAATTTTTTAAAGCCAAAATCAGTAAATGGATTGATGTATTTATCTTGCAGAGCCATATTTAATTTTCTTGTATTTCGCAAATTTAACCACTTAATATATGAGATGCTAGTAATTTTTTAACGATACTATTCGACTAATCATCTTTCGTCAACATGTTGATCAATTATCCAAAGTAAATTACTAGCAAAGGCTCTAATTTCAAATGGAACTTCCATCGACAAGTCACAAGTTTCAATTCCTTTATAACGACCATTCACAGTGTAGTAGTCAATTGAAATTTCTCTACAATCAGACATGCCATTATTGTAAATTCGATTCAATTGATCATAAGGTATTCTTCCTAACAATTTTATAAGGTAGGATATTTCATTTTTAGACAAATCAACTTCAACAGAATCATAGGGCTCGCAATCTCTTTTGTAAAGAATTTCACAAGAAATTCCTTCTTGTAAATAGTGATAATTCATGTAAAAAGTATAAGGTATTGACCATTCTTCATTTACAGAAAAGAATAGAATAGTGGAATCTATATGACTTTCTAAAGACGCATACCGTTCCATACAAAATGCCCCACCATTTAGACAGAGTTTATTGCCCGATATTTGCCAATCGTATTCATAAGTTGTTGAATCTTTTTCCAAGAAAATCTTATCGCCCAAGATCTTATAACCGATGTATTTATCAGAGCTTTGAAAGTCCTTATTGAATCTCAATAAAGGAAGTTCTAGACTATTGCTATCAATATAAATCAGCTCATGACAATCCAATGATTCGGGGTAACTAATGGGGCAAAAAGAAACAAAAGGTGCTATAATACCATCATGACTATCATTCAATAATTTCCATTGCCCCGAGATATCTATTTCAGGATTAGGTGAGCAAGCATACATCAAAGCTAAAGACAGAAGGCCAAGTTTTTTCATAGATAGAAAATCATTGTTGTGATAATTAACTAGATGCCAATGTACTCAGTTTGGTATTGACATGCTATTGTCAAACTCATTGTTTTACTTTGTCCCTTCTTCCTTGAAATAATCAGGTCGCCAATCCAAACCTCCAAAAATCATTCTGAGTTTATCTTTCCATGTTCGACATTTCTTCACGTCCTCCCAGATGTTTTTATACTCTATGAAATTGATCTTTAGAACATTGTTCGTTTTAATATTTTTGGTAATGCCGTATATCACTTTTTCTTCTTCTTTTTGGTAAGTACCAAATAAGTGATCCCAAATCATAGTGATACCACCATAGTTTTTATCCAGGTATTTGGTATTAGAACCATGATGAACTCTGTGTACAGAAGGGGTATTGAATAGCCAATCCAACCACCCCAATTTTCCGATGCGTTCGGTATGTATCCAGGTTTGGAATTGAGCTACAAAGATCAAACTTACAATGGCTTGAAAGGGAGAAAATCCAATCAGAATCATGGGGATTAGAAAAACCCATTCAATCATAGGTTCTATAATGCTCAATCTCATGGAGATGGTGAGGTTGTAATCTTCTGATGAATGATGTACACTATGATTGGCCCATAAAATGCGGTGCTCATGCTCTATGCGGTGCATCCAGTAGTAGGTGAAATCAGCTGCTAGTATTGCCAAAATCCAAGTCCATACGTTCATAGGGATGGCGAGTGGCGTTAAGAAATGGAAAGGCATTAAAGCAATGATTCCCAAACTTCCTACTATTGTTTTTTCTAAAAACTGATTGATGAAGAAGATTAAAAAGTTGGCTCCTGTATCTCCCCAGCGTCTTTCTTTAGAAGTGAATACATCTAGCACTACTTCAAATACAATAATGGCCAGGTTAAAAAAGAAAAAGTAGGTGATATAGTCCATAAATCGGGACTCTTCAAACATTGAAATTAGTCTTGCGAAACTCATTGTTGAATAATTTAGGTTAGAAGGTTAGTGGTTAGAGGGTTAGAAGTAATATCTTTCCCAAATTCTGTTTATGTTGATTATCTGTGAGTCTGTTTCATGGTAGGACTGAAATGTTCAAACCACAAAAACCAAAGCAATCCCAATAATGCCCAAGCAGATGCTCCCTGGTTAAAAAAATCCATTACATGTGGGAGTTCGTAGAAGCCGATTAACCCCAGGAATCCCAGGTACCAGTGTTTTTTAAATTGTAATTTTTTCATGCCTCAAAAATGCAGGCAGATCGGGTAAGTTTGTTTGTCCATTTTGGACAAAGTAATTATTCAATGGGAATGTATATTTCGGTAATGTATTGTTCGGAAGGAATAGCCTCATTGTGATTGATATAGAACTCCAGAATAGGGAGATCAGCAAATTCCAACCTTACCTCTGTCATCCAAGCTGAAAAGATGTGGTTGTAAGTTTGTTCTAAATATTCAGTTTGCCCTTTATGGATGAATTTTGCGTAGCGATGAGGTGAATGTGTTTTGAGTTGGAATAAACCACCCGGTTCAAAATTAAGCTCTTGATCTAAGGTGATGGCAATATTTGTACGGCAATTGATTTGATCGCTGATTGCGTTGTCATCAAGCATTTCCGAAAGGAAGATGGTGTTATCCGTCAATAGCTTTTGTTGTTCGCAATAGGCAAGTAGTAAGTCCCAACTTTTTTCTAATGCTTTGATGTTGCTGTAGTCGCCACGGTGTTGGAGGTAAAGCATATTAAAATTAGGTAAAGTTTCTATCTGAAATGATATGCCTAGTTTATGCTCATCCAACTCTAGCGCTGCCCGATTCATTTTTTCTATTTGCTGATTGCTTTGTCTGAAAAGAATGGGTGAACAGTTGAATTTTTTCTTAAAGGCCTTGCTGAAAGCAGCCAGATCACTAAATCCTACTTCTAATGCTATATCTGAAAGCTGTCGATCGGAATATTTAATGTATTCTGCTGCTTTTTCTAGGCGGATACGCTTAACGTATTTACCGATGGTTTCATGATGGAGTGAAAGGAAAATCCTGTTGATGTTTCGATAAGAATAGAAGCTGACCTTCTCAATAGACTCAATATCAATGTTTTCCTTGAAATTGTTGTGTATGTATTGGATGGTGTTCTTGTAGCGTTGTATTTGGGTTAATTTACCTGCATCCATTATCAAATAGCATTGGTCTTTACAAATGAAAACTTAAATAAGTGGTTGGATAAAGATAACTATGAACACTCATCAAATTGTCAAACTTCTACAACTTCCCTTCCCCCTGATTAATTCACCAAGGGCAAAATGGATGTTCGTTCTTGTTCCCGGTCTATTTGTGATTCTGTTTTTAAATATTTTTCAACCATTTACCATTCGTAACCAAGATCAGAGCATTGCATTTATGTTGATTTTATCAGGCTATGGAATTATTGGAAGTATCATTCTATTCTTCAACGAGTTTATACTTCAAAAGCAATTTCCCAAAGTCTTCGACCCAATAAAGTGGACTTTTGGAAAAAGCATTGCCTGGTCTCTTTGGCAAGTCTTTACTTTATCTATTGGTATATATGCTTACAGGACTTATTGGTGTTGTGGTTGGGAATCCATACTAAGTTTCCAGCTTTATCCGACTATGTTGTTTAGAACACTAGCGATTGGGATTTTTCCGATTAGTGCTATGCTTGCCTGGTTGTGGATATACCGACTTAAAAACACCGTTATTCATGCTCCAGTAGAAACAACCATTACCCTTACTTCAGATTATCACAACGAGCAATTATTTCTTGAACCGTCTCAATTGCTTTTCATTGAAGCAGCAGATAATTATGTTGCGGTATACTATCACGTCAATGCAACTCTTGAGAAAAAATTACTTCGCTCCAGCCTTGGAAAGATGGAGGATTTACTAAAGGCACATTCTAACTTCATGCGCTGTCATCGTTCCTTTATCATCAACCTAAATCAGCTTTCTTTGGTAAAAGGAAATAGTAAGAAAATGGAGGTTTATCTAAATGGTCACTCAAATGCCATA
>JBCBCD010000111.1:0-11596 GCA_038530915.1 Bacteroidota bacterium | reverse complement strand
TACTGGTCCTGGATACTCGTAGTTTCCTTCAAAACCCCTGATATTGGTCACCGCCCGATTTACTTCTGCTTTGGAAGTGAATTCCTTGGTCAGGTTATTGTAAACGTAGGTGTCCGCATTTTCGCCACTGTAACTCTGACGGATCACAATATCATTATTCTGGACATTAAAGGTCGTATTATTATACACCTGATGATTTTGCCCCTTCACTATAATTCCCTTCATGCCATTGATAGATGCAGGTGTATTACCTATGTTCCACATCACATTATGGTCTACCGTTAATCCTTCAGCACCATCTTCATCTGCCCGGATCGCAATGGCACCCAATTCTGCGTGGTTATCATGGATCCAATTATGGGTCATACGGCCCTTGTAAGACCTGGATCCGGCAGTATACATGGAAGTTACATCATGGCTGAGAAGACCGTTATTGTACAAATGGTTGTATTGGCTCAAAAAATGGCCACCTCCATTTTTATCTCCTAACAAATCCATCCCTACGTTTCCGGTATTGAATAGGGTTACTCTGTTAGCTTCGCCAACACCAGAAACAACGAATATAGTCAATCCTTTTTCTCTGAGTGAACCTGAAGTTCCCGCATCATGTATGATACAATTGTCCACTCGGCTGTGCGTATTGCCACTAGCAGAAGAGGCGGCAAAACCAGCTCCCCAAGCATGTGCCATGTACATGTTTTTAATGGTAAAGTCTCTTCCAACAACTTTGGGGGCAATCCTGGCATTTGGATAAGGGTGAGGAACTGCATTTCCCTCGAATATCCAACGGGTATAATTGGGATAGCGCAATGCACAACCATCAATCACATGGTTTACGGATTGACCAGTAAATTCGAAAGCTGTACCGAAAAAGGTCAGGTTTTTTACTGTTGAGTTATTTAGTTTACCCTTCATCCCAAAAGGATGGTAGCGGATTTCCACGTCAGCACTGTTTAAGTCTACGCCCGCAGGAGGGTAAACAAAAAGGTCATGGGAAAGTGTATCGTAGAAATACTCTCCTGGATAGTCAAGAAAGGCTTTTTTACCTACTAAATAGTAATAATCATCAGCATACCTGTCCGGATGGGTCCAATAGTTTCCTGTTAGAAACCGTTGTTCCATCGTATTACTCAGCAAATAGTCGATTTGACCTGTTGAGGGATTGAAATTATCCACTCTTCTCGACCAGGTGAAGTATTGATGCAGCACATTTAACTGTACAATGGCACCCTCTACTTCTGCCGCAGTAAACTGCCCTGCAATATCTGCATCTATCAGTGCATCTATAGCAGACCCCTGATCGGCTCTAGACCAGGCATTTCTGGTGAATATGTCCTCCGCATCTACATTGGGGAATTGAGCATCTACCAATGGCTTCCGGTCAATGAAGACCTGAAAACAATTCTTCAAAAAGTCTGGATCTACACCGGTAACTTCCGTCCCAACGTTGATCTTCCAGATACCGTTACCATCATTTATCCAAGTACCTGTGAGTTCTTTCAGGCCATTGATTTCGACATATTCCTGACCATATGCTTCGATGGTCACATTCGATACATCCAAATTCGTAATGCCCTCTCGATAAACGCCTCCACGAATCGTCAGGCTGTCTCCTGAGGACAATTGACTTATACCAAAATCAATGGTGGCAAAGGGTTGCTCAAACGTGCCTGGATTTGCATCGTCTCCATTGGTAGCTACATAATATTGCTGGCCATATAGAGCGGCCTGAAACAATAATAGAAAGAGGGTTAATAGTACTTTGTTCTTCATTTTTTAGTTTTTGAGCGTTTCATAAAATATTTGATTTTCAATTAGATATGCCTTTAAATCCAAGCTTAAACAGCTCCTTTTTAAGCACTTCTTGTCGATCCTTGTATTCCGAGAATGCTGCCAGGTTATTCAGTTCAAGCGGATCAGGAGGCTACTAGGGTAATTCCACTCGACCATTCTGTGAGTGTCACTTTCTCCTTTTAAGACAGGTAAGAATGATTTTCCTTCTATCTTTTAAAGGCGAGCCTTCTCTTATTCTCTTGTAATGCCGGTTTCAGACCCTTTTACAGGTGTTATATCCATTCTTTTAGCAGGTGATTGAGCATCGAAAATCACATCGTCTCCAGAAATCCTTAAGCGTGCCTTTCCAAGTATATTGTTTGCCGGATTCATAGGTCTGGGTGACCCATTTTTGTATTTCTTGACGTAGATACTTTCTAACAATTCGTTGTTTTTCAAATCGAACAGGTTATTCCTAATCAGATCTGTCGAATTATGAAATAGGGTAAGGGAACCATTCGCTACGAAAACATTATTTTCATAGGTAATACTATCACAACGAGGGTTGGTCACCTTCATGGGACCATCGTTTACAAAAATATTCCCTCGGATGATGTTGTTTTTGCATAAGTGGTTATGATTAGGTCGGGAGACGTTTATAGAAATGTTACTTTCTATCAGTGCATTGTCACTCAATTCATCCAGATAATACGAAGATATTTGTCCATGCTTCCCTCCTTCTATGTCACGAACGAGGTTATGCCGGATGATTACATTTTTACAGAATGTAGCGTAAATGCCCGAACCATCGGCAACCTCATTCATTGCTCGATAAACTTTATTGTATACTACTTGGTGATCTTTTCCTCCAAGACCAATGCCGATATAAGGGGTGTCATGAATTTCATTGTGGATGATTTTGACATTTTCCTTGTTTTTTCCATATTCCCATTCATCAAGCATTTTGGGATCTGTAACGCCGGCATAAAGTCCTATCGCACTTGGATAAGTTTGTCCAATATGATGGATATGGTTATTCTCAATAGTAGCATTAGAACCGATGAGTCGGATTCCACCGGCACCTGAGTCAGAAACTCCACAATTCTTAATAGTAATGCTTTCTCCAAATGCTTTTATACCCCAGCCGGTGGCCCCTGATATGTTAATGTTGTCAAAAACACAGTTGCTGCTTTCTCGAAGATTAATCGCACCATCGAAAAGTTTTGCAGCGAAATCACCCACAATCAAAGGCGTGGTAGTAGAATGCAATGAAAGGTTTTTGATAGTGATGTTGGAAGTATTTTCAATCTTAAAAATATGCTCGAGTACCGGAGCGATTACCTCTAATTCATCCATCTTCTCTTCCGGTAAGGGCCAATAAATAAGCTCCATCTTATTCTTGTCAAGAAACCACTGTCCAGGCTTGGTCAATCCCTTTTTTGTATTCCAAATTATATAATCTCTAACACCAAAAGCTCCCATTGGGTGACCCACTTCAATGTTAGTCGTGAGTGTATTGCCCTCAATATCAACTGATTTTATTCCAGACAGGGTTTCATCCCAACTGTGGAAAATGGTTATTTCTGCATTTTTCACGTCCAGCCAATTTCCAAGATCTCCTGCCTTAAATTTAAATTGAGTCAAATCCTTTGAGGTAGGCTTTTCTTCCCATCCACCTTCTACGGTACTTAGCCAACGTTTGGTCCATTTTGTAAGATGTTCCAATCTTCCCTCTTCGGGATACCGTGAACGTTCAGCATACCTTCCATTGACCATCAGAGATCGGAAAAACCAGTCATTAATGTCGTATGCGTTCAAATCTGCTTTCCAAAAGGCACCATCCGTTTTTTCCCAATTAGTGATTGGAACTCCACCAAAGATCTGTGGTTTGGACTCAGATACAGACTCAATAACCAATCCCTGATCTTCCTTTCCAAGCTCGATGGGAGCGTCAATAAAGTATTTCCCTTCTGGTATTTGTATGGACCTTTGATCGTTTGAATGATTTCTGGAAGCTTCAACAGCAGCTTCCAAAGAAGAGAAATATCCAATTTCTTCATCCCCAACCTTCAAAAGAATCATTCCTTCATTGGTGCAGCTTATCAATGAATAGAGTAAACATGACCACAGAATCAATCCAAAAATATGCTGTTTTCTCATAGGTTTTGATCTATCAATTTCAACCAAGAATGATCCAGGTCCCAATCTGCTCCAGGAATCCAATAATCAGAGTCAGACTCGTAAGCACCCATATCAGGAGCCGAGCCGGAATAGGGGAACTTAAGAAAAGTAGGAATTATGCCTGTATTTTCTAATGAAGAACCCTTTTGAGGCCTGAAATCCCTTTTTTCGATATCAACTAATGGAATGCTTCCTTTATAAAGGAAATTATTATTGATGTTTTCATCTTCTGTCAGCTCTTCTTTCCGGGAAGATATTTTTGGTGTTATGTTATTGAAGGCACGTGTCCAACGATTTTGGTTATAAAATCGAGGCCATTGAACTGCCCATTGTTTATAGGGTTCAGCTTGTTTTGGAAGCATTATAGGGTTCTTCACTTCACCTAAAACAGTATTATTATAAACCAAATTATCCTCTCCTTTAACAATTATACCCTTGTCTCCAATATCCCACACCACATTATGATGCACAAAGTTCTTTCTGGACTGGTCATCGGCCCGTATCCCCATTCCACCTTTGCCACCTCTTCCTGTCCAGCCATCCGTCATACAGCCATGAACCCAATTGTATCTGATAGTACTACTATGGGAGAAAGGCCAGCATCCATATATGAGCGAAACATCCTTGCAGGCCAGACCTCCATCGTAGACATGATTATATTCCACAAGGCTTTCTGCGGCATGATAAACGAGAATTGGTCCACCACAGTTATAGAGGGTATTATTACTGGCAACATTTCCAAAAGAGGTAACTGCACTATTTTCAGGCGTGCGAACAGTTGGTGGATATTGGATGGTGTTGAACCAGTTTACTCCCAGATGCGGACTTGCGGAAAGCTGAAGGGCCGGGTAAATCAAAGTTCCTGACCAGTTTATATCATGAATAATCGAGTTATTAACCTTATTGTAATTGCCCATCATCATGAGTCCGAGGTTGTTCGAGTATTGAATGGAGATCTGGTCTACCATATTATAGTCTCCAACCATTTTGGTGATGATGGATTCCTTCCGTTCCTGATCATATTCAGTAATCGTTCTGGAATAGGTTGGGTACCTCATATTGGCTTTTTTTACTGAAGAATAATTGCAATCGTCAAATCGGAAAGAGCAAGCAAAAAAATTAATCCCCTCCAATTGGATGTATTCTTTATCCTTTACAAGAAAACCGTAATTCCTTTTTTTATATTGAATTTTTAGATCGTTTGGGTTTTTACCATCCGGTGGAAACAGGAAAAGTTCCTTTGTTTCTTTATCAAAAAACCATTCGTTCTCTACATCCAGGGCTTCTAATATTCCAAACAGATAGAAGTAATCATCTCCCCATTTTTTCTTTAGGTTATCTTCATTCATAAACTCTGGGATATAGTTGCAAAGGCCAACCAGATCCGCGTCATAGAATAGTTTATTAGAGCCTGCTTCATGCCTGGTAATTGGTCTATTCCAAGTCCACCATTGATGGGCCACATTCAAATAAGCTTGAGCGCCCGTAAAATCGATACCTGTTTTGGCGACTTCCTCACTCAATACCATTCCATGTTCACTACCAAAATCTACTTTAGCCCATTTGCTCCTATCGAATACCTCATCAAATACTAAGTTTGGCCAGCGTGCCTCGATAAGCATTGCTGACCCAACAAAGAGTTGCTCGATTTCAGCGCCTTGAACCTGACATTTGAATATACCATCCTTATAGGGTTCCCATTCTGAATGAATTAGCTCCACTCCAGACAAGATGACGTTTTCGTTCCTGTAGGACTCAAATCTTAGAGGGTGGGTCTTGGTTCCTGAGTTTTTGGGTGTAACGGTTTCTGTATAAACACCCTCTCTGATAAAACAAACGTCTCCACCTACCATAATATCAGCTGCTCTTTGTATAGTTTTGAATGGGCGTTCTATAGTCCCTTCGTAACTATCGTTTCCATTTGGAGAAACAAAAAACTCTTTAGCCAATAACGATGATATGGTCGAAAAATAAAGTGTGAAAAAAAATAGAAGACGAATTAACATAGTTTATTTTATTCCATTTTCAGTAAGAAGTTCATCGAGAAGTTCTGATAAGGACATTTCAGCATAGGCAACAGATGTATCCGCAGCTCCATAATAGAGCTTTATAATATCATCTTCTATAAGACATCCGCAGTTAAATATTACTGGCCCATAGAATCCCCACTTTTCATAAGATGCAGTTGGTTCCATTATAGGTTTTTTACTTTTTGCAATTACTTTTGAGGGATCATTCTTGTCCATTAAAATGGCTCCAAGACTATAACGGTCATTTGCATCTGCTGCATGATATATCTCTAACCACCCTTTGTCTGTCAAGTGAGGTACTGAGCTACAGCCAATTCTTCCATTGTCCCAATCGCTTTGATTTACTTCAACCAACTGCTTGTGATTTCCCCATCCGATTAGATCAACAGATTCAGATATCCACATTTCTCGTCTCTTGTACTCTGCGGATGCAGGCCGATTCATGGCCCAATATTTTCCATTAATTTTATCAGGGAAAATACATACATCCTTATTATCAGGTGTGAAAATTACACCATGACGTTCAAAGTTTTTAAAATCCTTTGTGGATGCCAGGCAAGTCGTAACTCCTAAGCTCGCACAACAACTATAGTTGATCCAATAAGTATCTCCTATAAGTGTAATTCGGGGATCTTCAATACCAAACTCTTCATACTTATTTGCCGGAAACATAGCCGGTGTATCTTCTACATCGAAGTGGATACCATCTTTACTCCTGGCCACTCGAAAATGAGAAATAGTAGTCAAAATACGATCCCATGGTGCCTCAATAAATCTAGGGTCATCAAATTGGATGCGATCATCACTTTTATCAAAAGATTTTATCTCTATTTCACCAGTCGTTTCATCAAATCGAGGAGCAAGGACGACTTTCGGGTCGTGATTTATAGGTGTTTCTGCTACTCTTAACAATAGGAGCACATCTCCCTCAAATCGGGTTACCCCACAATTCATTACATAATGAACTTCAAAATCATCACGAGAAGGCTTTACATTATCTGGAAGAATTAGGGGATTATGCTTGCTTCTAGTTACTTTCATGTTTGTATGGTATAAGTGAAAATAATATTGGGAATTTGTTTGAATTTTATACTTCAGATTGAAAAATAAAATCCAAATATTTTCTTAAGCAAAACAGCAAAAGTAGCCAGAATTTATTGGGGTCAAACAGATACTATTGAGGGGCTAAATGGGTATATGACCTATTTCATCATTTTTTTTAATTCTTATAAATTTTTAACCATATGACCCTTTAGTTGATTCATTATTCCTTTTCAATCCATCAAATCAATATTTTATTTGCATTTATGAAAGTAAAGTCTGAGAGAAATCCATCAATACTCAAAACATCAACAAGATTTATCCTTGGGGCAGTTTTGATTTTAGGGCTTACTAGCCAAGCAGTTCAATCCCAAACATCAAAACTGGGAAAACCTAACATCATCATTGTTATCACTGACGATCAGGGGAAGGGAGATTTAGCATGTATGGGTAACCCCTATATTAAAACACCAGCAATGGATCAGTTTCATAAAGAATCTGTTCGACTAACCGATTTCCATGTCTCCACGACCTGTGCACCTACTAGAGGAGCCTTGTTGACAGGAAGGCATACCAATCGTTTAAATGTATTTCATACTATTGCCGGTAGGTCCCTACTATTCGAGGATGAAGTATTATTGTCTCAAATATTGGCACAAAATGGCTATACCAATGGCATGTTTGGCAAATGGCATCTTGGGGATAATTATCCATTCAGGCCGGAAGATCGTGGTTTTCACGAAGTGGTTCGACATGGAGGTGGAGGTATCACACAAGGCCCTGATTATTGGGGAAATGATTACTTCGATGATACCTACTGGCACAATGGGGTAAGCAAACAGTATGAAGGGTATTGTACAGATGTATTTTTTAGCGAGGCACTTAAGTTTATTGAGAAAAATAAAGACAAGCCTTTTTTCTGCTATATATCCACTAATGCCCCCCATGGACCCCTTAACGTACCGAAAGACTATTATGATTTATATAAAAATGAGCAAGCACTGAATGATCGGTTTAAGCGCTTTTATGGGATGATCACCAATATTGATGATAATTTTAATCTACTACGAAAGAGGCTTCAAGAATGGAAAATTAGTGACAATACCATTCTGATTTTTATGACAGATAATGGTACCGCCGGTGGTAACAAAGTCTATGATGGTGGCCTTCGTGGTGCCAAAGCCAGCCAATACGAAGGTGGACATAGAGTGCCATTTTTTATTTATTGGAAGGATGGTAATATCCAGGGAGGAAAGGATATTGACCAAATCATAGCACATTATGACGTTCTTCCAACACTGGTGGATATGCTGGGGATCACTTACAATCCAGTCAAAAAGCTTGATGGGCTTTCCTTTTATCCACTATTAAACGGTAAAAAAGACAACTTACCTTATCGTACAATATATGTTGATACACAAAGGGGGCAAAATCTTGTCAAATACAAGCAATATTCCGTCATGGATCAAGAGTGGAGACTTGTTGATGGAAAAGAACTCTACAAGATGCCTGAAGATTTAGGACAAAAAAACAATGTCATTGAAAAATACCCTGAGGTAGGAGAAAAACTTAGTCTAGCCTATGAAAAATGGTGGCAGTCACTAGAGGATGAAAAAGCTAATGAGAGCTACGCCTACATAAAAGTAGGCAGCAAATTTGAAAATCCGAGCAGGATTTCATCTCATGATATGATGACGGGGAAATTCACTCGAATGTGGCATCAATATGGGGCAGCAAACGGTGTTCAGGCAAGTGGTAAATGGAAAATCGAATTCGTGGAGGATGGAAATTATCAAATTTCATTAAGGCGCTTCCCAAGAGAAAGCGGATTGGCAATCAATGACACCTTCCCGGAAGCGGAAAGGAGAATAGTATTGGAAAAGATAATGCCTGCGAGTACCAAGAATGATTTTACAGAAGCCAGCCTTTATGTGGCCCATTTAGGAGCTACGCAGAAAATTTCTGAAGGTCAGGATGAAGTGGTATTTACTAAACAAATACCTGCCGGGAAATACGATATGGAAGCCCAACTTATTGATAGTCAAGGGAGAGTTTATCCAGCTTACTATTTATACATCGAGAAATTATAGTTTTTACCAAATAATAAACAAGAAATGAAATCCAATACATTACTAATAGCAATTGTGTTGATCTTAGCAAGTACCTCCTTGACTGCCCAACAGAAAAATTACTTAAACGAAACGGCTTCAGAAAAAGAAGCAAGGATGGAATGGTGGAATGAAGCCAAGTTTGGTATGTTTATCCACTGGGGACCCTATGCTGTTCCTGCAGGTAATTATAGAGGTGTTGAAACTACACGAAAAATTGGAGAGTGGATCATGAATGACCTTAATATACCCATTGATGAATATGAAAAATTCGCCTACCACTTCAACCCCGTCAGGTATGATGCTGAAGCATGGGTGAAAATGGCCAAGGATGCCGGAATGAAGTACATCGTGATTACTTCCAAGCATCATGATGGATTTTGTTTGTGGGATTCTAAACTTACAACATGGGATATTATTGATGCTTCTCCTTACAATAAAGATTTGCTCAAGCAACTTGCAGAAGCTTGTGAGAAAGAAGGGATTAAACTATGTTTTTATCACTCCATTATGGACTGGCATCATCCAAATGCACAAGCCATACGTGAGCCTTACTACAATCATGGACGAAATGCCACAATCGTAAATCCCAATTTTGACAAATACATCGAAGAGTATATGAAACCCCAGTTAAAGGAACTATTAACCAACTATGGTGATATTGGAGTGCTATGGTTCGATGGGGAATGGATACCCGATTACACTACTGAGATGGGTAAGGATATCTATAACTACTTGCGGAATCTAAAACCTGATCTTATCATTAATAATCGAGTAGATAAAGGTCGAAAAGGATATGAAGGAATGAATCGAGAAGGGGAGTTTGCTGGTGATTTTGGTACACCAGAACAGGAGATTCCTGATACCGGACTGCCGGGTGAAAGCTGGGAGGCTTGTATGACTATGAATGATACATGGGGCTTTAAAAAAAGTGATAATAATTGGAAAACAGAGGAAGATCTCATCAGGAAGTTGATCGATATTGCTTCCAAAGGAGGGAATTTTCTTCTGAATATTGGCCCTAAAGCCAATGGTGAAGTTCCTGAGTCCAGCGTAAAAATTTTAAAAGCCATCGGTGATTGGATGGAAGTAAACAGTGAATCTATTCATGGTACTACGGCCAGTCCGGTGGAACAACCCAATTGGGGTAGATATACTAAAAAAGATAATACCATCTATGCTCATGTGTTTGAATGGCCCGAAGAAGGTAAATTGAGTGTGAAAGGAATCGGTAAATTGAAGAAAGTCACTATGTTGACAAAAACTGGTGGCATATCACTTGAATTTAAAGGAAGTGAAATTGCACTAAAAGGGGAAGCTCCTGACTTAGTTGCTTCAGTGTTAGCAATAGAGATAAAATAATGGTAAGGTTAATAATTGTAATAAAATGGAGTAGTAACTAAATAAAAGGTCACCTCTTCGGGTAGGCTTTTTTACTTTCATAACTTCACACGAGTGAGTTCGGCTCAGCCCTAAAAACAAAAAGCCAATTCGCTAACGCCAATTGACCTTTTATTTGATTTGTCGGGATGAGAGGATGGGCAAAATCCGATCCTTGCAGAGGGGGGGTACAAAGCCATAAAAGGTCAACCTTCGGTTAGGCTTTTTCATTTTCATAACTTCACACGAGCGAACTCGGCTCAGCTCTGAAAACAAAAAAGCCAATTTGCTAACGCCAATTGACCTTTTATTTGATTTGTCGGGATGAGAGGATTTGAACCTCCGGCCTCACGCCCCCCAGACGTGCACTCTAACCAGGCTGAGCTACATCCCGAATTCAAAGAGTCGCAAATATACTACCTCCAATCTTTATTTTCAAGTCCCTAAGAAAGGTTGAGTGGAATTTATTCCACCAACGAAAGTAGAGGTATTGCGAAATTTATTCCGCAACAACAACTAAAAACCAACAACCCAAAAACAAAAAGCCACCCAAAGGTAGCCTTATTTTATAGTAATATTTATGTGCTTTGTGCTGTGTTATTCAAAAATTGCTCACAACACAAAACACTGAACTCAGAACTACTATCCGTTGTAAACAAACTTTTCACTTACAATCTGACCATCTTTCCATCTCTGGATCGCTACCTGAGTATATTTGCGATCACCCCACTCTTTGTGGGTATAATCAAAATCCCACTCGATTGCAGCTACACCTGCGTCTTCAGAAACCATTACATTTTTTACTGCTGCACCACGGAAAGCTGTCAAGTTGCCTACAAACTCTTCTTCAAACTGACGGCATGCTGGCTTACCTACTCTTGCTGGAGTTTCATTGTCTTGCATTACAACATCATCTGCATAGAATTTGTCAAACGCTTCCAAAATTTGACCGCTTAAGATCATGTTGTTCATTTCATTTACACTGTCTTTGATAGAACCCATTCGTAGTGTGTTTAATGAGTAATGATATTTGATGTTTAATCACCAATGTAGGTTCTAAGTTCGGCTATTTTGAAAAAGATT
>JBCBCD010000110.1:0-11617 GCA_038530915.1 Bacteroidota bacterium | reverse complement strand
TTGAAAACGGCCATTTCTGCAGTAGACGCTGTTGTTGGTTCTGTAGGTTAATCGAGATTTATCCCTAGATATGATAGATTGTAACTCCATGGTAAAGTGGGATTTATCCCACGACAACAACTAAAAACTAAAAACCAACAACAAAATGACGAAAAGTCATTTTCCTTTCTATAAATTTGCGCATTCGTCTGGGGTGCCCTTTATGGGCTGAGATTATACCCATTGAACCTGCTCGGGTAATGCCGAGAAGGGAAATGATGCGTCTGAGTATCTAGCAATGGGCGTCTCAAAACTCGTGCCTCGTTCTGAGCCGTCAGCGTAAGTTTTAAATTTTCAACTACTTACAGGTGGTAAAGTCTGGAGTGCGTTTGAGATAGCCACATTTCTACACAGTAGATACTCATCTGCTTCAATGGTTATAAGTTTGGAACACACCATCCAACCCCAAGGGATGGTGGATTTTCACACTTTAATTTTCACAGTCATGTTTTTTAGATTTTTTGCTATTTATTTAGCTTTATTTTTTACTGCTCATCTTTCAGCTCAGGGAAGTTTGATTGGCAAAGTAGTCGATCAGGACAATGTTCCATTGGTGGGAGCAAACCTTGTTGTAACAGGTACTGACCTGGGAGCTCAAACGCTTAATGATGGAAGTTTCAGAATTGATAAGATCCCGGGAGGAGAACAACAACTGGAAATCTCTTACATAGGATTCAAAACTGAAGTACGTACGGTAAACATTGTTTCTGGAGAAGAAACATACTTAGATTTGACGCTAAGCGAAGAGACTTTTGCTATCAAAGAATTGGTTGTAAGAGCTACACGTGCAAGTCTGAATACGCCCGTGAGTTATGTAGATTTGGAAAAAGAAGAGATTCAGAAAGCCAATTTAGGCCAGGATGTACCTTTTTTATTGCGCTGGACACCTTCTGCTGTAGTTACTTCTGATGCAGGTACGGGTATAGGCTATACAGGCATAAGAATCAGAGGGACAGATCCTACAAGGATAAATGTAACGCTGAATGGCATTCCATTGAATGATTCTGAATCACAGGGTGTTTTCTGGGTCAACTTACCTGACTTTTTGAGCTCTACAGAATCTATTCAAATACAAAGAGGAGTTGGTACTTCTACGAATGGTGCCGGAGCATTTGGTGCGACTATCAATTTGAATACTGTTCAGTCCAATGAAGAAGCCTATGCAACAATTGGTTCTAGTATCGGAAGCTTTGATACTCGTAAAGCTAACTTAAGAGTAGGTACTGGTTTATTAAATGATCATTTCATATTAGAAGGGAGGTTATCTACTATTCAATCGGATGGATTCATTGATCGGGCTTCTGCCGACTTGAACTCTTACGCAGCCACAGCTACTTATCTGAATGACAATAGCTCACTAACTTTCAATTTGTTTGCCGGCCACGAGATCACATATCAGGCGTGGTATGGCGTACCTGCTAACCTATTAGATGATCCTGAAACCAGGACTTTTAATCCTTCAGGAACTGAAAAATCAGGAGAGCCTTATGACAATGAAGTAGACAATTATCGTCAAACTCATTATCAACTATTGTACAACAACGTAATTAATCCAAACTGGGCATTTACCTTCAATTTGCACTACACCAGGGGCTTGGGCTTCTTTGAACAATACAAGGCAGCACAAAATGTTGGTGATTACAACTTTGAGCCTGTAATGGTAGGCTCAGAAGAAGTAAGTACAACAGACTTAATCAGACGCTTATGGCTGGATAATCATTTTTATGGGACGACTTATTCCATCACCAATAAAGCTAAGAATAATCGTTACGACCTGACTCTAGGTGGCGGCTTCAATATTTATGAAGGCTTGCATTATGGTGATGTAATCTGGGCGCAGTTTTTAAGTTTGGATGGCATTGAAGGTAGGTACTACGAGAATGATGCTAGAAAAACAGATTTCAACATTTTTGGAAAGCTAAACTATAGGTTGACAGAAGCTTTGAATGCTTTTGTTGATTTACAGTTCCGTAATATTGATTATTCTTTTCTGGGATTCAATCGACTGCTGCAAAATGTAGATCAATCTGTACAACTCAACTTCTTTAACCCTAAGGTAGGTTTGGTTTATGCACCTAAGCCTCATTATTCCATATTTGCTTCATTTGCAGTAGGGCAAAGAGAACCCAATAGAAATGATTTTGTCAACTCTACACCAGATAGCAGACCTTTACATGAAGAACTCTACGATACAGAATTGGGGATTAGATGGAGCAGCTCAAATATAGCTTTTGAAGCGAATGCGTACTACATGGATTACGTTAATCAACTGGCTCCCAATGGAGAAGTAAATGATGTTGGGCAATTGACACGCATCAATATCCCCAATAGTCATCGTCTGGGCATTGAATTACAAGCTCAATGGCAAGCTAATGAAGTATTGATGATTGGAGGTAATGCTACCTTGAGTGAAAACAAGATAGATGGGTTTACAGAGTTTGTCGATGCTTTTGATGATACCTTCAGTCCGATAGGTCAAGAAGCAATAGTTTATGAAAATACAGATCTTGCTTTTTCACCTGACCTCATTGCGGGCCTTCAATTGGGTATTAATGTATTGCCTAATAATACAACCCATAATATTAATTTGGAAGTACTTACAAAATATGTGGGCGATCAATTCATCGATAACTCGTCTGATCCAAACAACATCATAGAAGCTTATTCCTTCACGGACCTTCGTTTATTGTATAATTTGAAGCCAAAGTGGATGAAGCAAATTGATGTGACTTTTATGGTAAGAAATGTGTTTGATCAACAGTTTGAAACCAACGCATGGTCTTACAGATATGTGTTTGATGGAGCACCAACTTTAGATCAGGGTTTCTTTCCACAGGCAGGTAGGAATTATTTATTGGGATTAAATCTATCCTTTTAAACAACTTTAGTAAGTGCTTGGACATAAATAAGTAGTGTTTTTGATCGATCAGATTTTTAAAGCTGATCGAGGCAAATCCGCAAGGTGATTCATATCAGCTGAGGATTTAACAAAGGACAGCTTAAAAAGATGACATCATAAAGTGATAGTTATTTTTGTCCAAGCACTTAACCCAAGTACCGTGTAACAAAAGTTAATTAGTGTTTTGAACGACCAGATTTTTAGACTAGACGAGGCGCAGCACAGTAGCGATTTATACACCTTAGATGGTAAATTAAGAGATAAAAGTGGTTGCGGCCGCCAGCCGCAACCACTTTTATCCCTTAATCTACATAATGTTATTCTATTACCTAGAATTTATAAGTCACACCAAATCGAATATCAAAAGGTGTATCATTGATGAATGGACTTTCACGATAATTCAAGTTGTATAAAATCAAAATTTCATAAGCAAATGGATAACCTGAGCTATAACCCCCACCAATATAAGTGTTACCTACTTCTCTTCTGACCACATCCAGGTCAAGGCCATTAAAACCTACCAATGCTTGATTCTCAAACTCTAACTCCATGTGCACAAAAAGATTAAATTGATTGACTGGAATCTTATATCTAGAAAAAATACCGGCAGACCAGGATAAAGGATCTACATTTTGTCGATTACCATTGATTCGGGTAGTGTAGGACAAATAATTGAGCGATATACGTGGGCCAATAGAAAACTCGTCAAAAATTTTAAAACCGACCATAGGAGCGATACCAAATTGAAAGGTACTACTGCTGGTTCCAAAAAAAGAACCACCGGAGAAACCCAGGTTGACAGAGCCACCATACCATAAACTTTGGCCAAATGTCCTCTGCTGTGGAGCACGTCGATCACTGCTTTGTGCAGCTAAATCATTAACAATGAATAAGGCCATGATGACCAATAAGATGGAGAATATTCTGTTTTTCATATTTATACAAAGTTTTTAGTCTATACTTAATTAAACCATTTTTAGCTCCACAAGCACTTAACAAGTTCTCAAAGTCCAATGTTCAGTCTGTTAATAAGCTCTTAATTGCAATGTAGACAACACTTAGAAAATAGTGACGCTTGGCTGGCTAATTATTTTTATAAAAATAATTACATACTACTGCAATTGTGCTAATTTTGAACATTCAGACGACTATCATATATTTTTGTTTCATCATTAGATATAATAGATGTAAAATTGGACGTTCTATAAAGAAGTTATATCCCAAAACTGAAAACACATCCATGAATAGAATTTTATGCTTATTGATTTGCTGCTGTTTTAGTTATACTGTAAAAGCACAATTTTGTGGATTAGAATCTAATTTTCAAATCAATAATTTTGAGCGCCAAAGAATTCCACTCGAAATAGCGGGTTTTTCTAACAATGACCTTTCTGATCCTGCCCAAGGTGTATGTGGTATAAGTATCGACTTTCAAACGCTCAACGTAACTTTTATGGAATTTTGGTTGGTTTCTCCAAATGGAGATTCAATAGAATTGATAGGTGATATATTACCAATCTTTCTTCCTAGTTTAAATGTACAAAACTTTGATATTGAATTTTTACCAAGTTCTCAACCAGTTAGTAACCCTCATGCTTTATCTCCTCGATGGGATAATACTTTAAATAACTATGGTTTTACACAGGTCTTTACAGGAACTTTTTATCCTCGTACCGGTCAGTTGGAAGACTTTAATACAGGGCCTGTAAATGGTACCTGGGAATTGGTGATTGAGACAACGGATATAAGTCGCCCTACTGGACCATATGACAATTCATTTGTTAGAGATATTGACCTGATTTTTTGTGATGATAGTGGGAATACTTGTTGTTTTCCGGATGGAGGGACCTTAGATTTTGTATCTGTCGAAGCCTGTCAAGGAAATGCTGCTTCTCTAAGTTTTACACCCATTGTTATTAATGATGTAGATGAAACTGAATATGGTTATACCTTTCTCATCAGTGATCAAGATGGCAATATTTTAGAACAAAGTGATAATCCTGATATGTCAACTTATGCAGAAGGGGATTATCAAATTTGTGGCATTTCATATCGCTTGGCAGACGTGGCTAATTTACCTACAGTCGGATCATTTACAATAGATTCATTGAGAGCCAACCTCCTAACCGATGCGGCAGTCATTTGTGCAGATTTAACTTTAGATTGTATAGAAGTAACCATCAATGCACCTTCTGATACCACTTTTTTAGATTTAACCATTTGTGATCAGCAGTCTTTTGATTATGAAGGAAATACCTTTACCGTTGCCGGGACTTACAATGTAAATTTGCAAAATAGGTTTGATTGTGACAGTGTGGTGGTATTGGACCTCACCTTTTCAGATACGCTAAGGTCATCTATAGATCAAACCATCTGTCAAGGAGATAGTCTTTTGTTTGGAGGCAGTTTTTATCAGACGGCGGGTACTTTTTTTGATACCCTTGCATCTATTTCAGGCTGTGATAGTGTGAGTATTTTAAATTTATCAATTATTCCGTCTATTGTAAATGATACAGCGGTTACCATTTGTATAGGTGATAGTGTGACTATAGGTACGGAAACATTTAGAACAGCTGATACATATGATATTGCTTTTCCGGGAAGCAATGGTTGTGATAGCATTGTAAGATTGAGCCTTACCGTTTTAGATGAGGTGCAAGCCGGGATAGAAATATTGGATACCATTACCTGTAATCAATCTTCTGTGGTGGTTAATGTTGACCAATCCACACCTGCTGGTATAGTCACCTATGAATGGACAGATACCAGTGGGACAATTATTGGAGATCAACCTCTCTTCAGTACATCTTATGCCGATAGTATTTTTCTTACCATTACCCAAACACTAAATGGGACAACTTGTGTGGCGGAAGCATCAAGCTTCATTCAAAGTGATACCATTAAACCAAATATAGATTTAGGGACTGGAGAAGCTCTAAATTGTAACATTCAACAAATTACAATTGGAACCTTAAATACTTCCCAGGAATCAGATGTGACTTATCAATGGTCAACAACAAATGGGAATATCATTTCAGGGAATACCAACATACAGGCACAAGTAGATGCAGGTGGAGATTACCAATTATTGGTAAGGAAAATGAGCAATGGATGTGTGGATTCAGCAACGGTAAGTGTAGTAGCTGATACGATTGCTCCTGTGGTTGGATTTAGTAATCCTACTGTTCCTCAAATCAATTGCTATGCAGATTCTGCTATTCTGGCAACTACCTTGACGACTCTTCCCAGGATGTCTTTAGATTTAAAATGGGAAGCTGAAACAGTTGGTATACTTGATACAAGTGACTTGCGTAATGGAATTGTGTTTGCTGCAGATACTTATCGATTCATTGCTGTAGACACTATAAATGGATGCTCTGATACAGCTTCCATTACAGTGATTGAAGATTTCAACCCTCCGGTTATTGATATTGCTACCATTACTGATACTCTGTCTTGTGGCCTAACTTCCCTGGTCATTGATGCGACCAATTCTGAAAATGGCATAGATTATTCCTACTCCTGGCAAGGACTAAATGGTGGTAATGTTGTAACAGGTGGCAATACATTAACTCCCACTGTGGATACATCAGGAACATATAGGTTAACCATACAAAACTTAATAAATGGCTGTATTGATTCCTCAGATGTAGAAGTAATAGGAAATTATGTTGATGTTGAAGCTTTAATTGTAGGCTCCAATGATTTGTCTTGTTTATTTGATTCTGTTACCCTCGATGCAAAGGGATCTTTCCCAAATGTTGGAGGGACCTATCAATGGTCAACTATTGATGGGAATATTCTTTCTCCACCAAACCTTGATGTGGTTCAAATAAATCAAGCTGGAACTTATCAAGTAGTGGTTCAGGATATTGCTTCACAATGTTCTGACTCCATCAACTTTGAGGTAACTATAGATACCTTAGCTCCTGTAGTTGAAGCTGGACCAGGATTTGCACTAACTTGTACTACCCCTTCTGCTCCTTTGAATAGTAGCGGATCTTCAAGTGGAGTACAATTTAGCTATCAGTGGACCGGTCCCTGTATTGTATCTGGTGAAAATACACCAGCTCCTACAGTCGACTGTGGAGGAACCTATATTTTGACCATTACCAATATGAATAATGGATGTATTGCTATTGATTCAGTAATTATTACAGAAGATCTCAGTCCACCTCTTACAGACGCAGGACCTAATGATACACTCAATTGCTTTAATCCTGTTTTAACCTTAGTAAACAATTCTGTTTCAGGTGTAGGTATTGATTACCTGTGGTCAGGTCCTGGATTCATTACCAGCAATACGATTAAAGAACCAACTATAGATCAAGCCGGAACTTACATATTGACCATAAATAATACAATTAATGGCTGTAACAATATGGATACAGTTGTGATTAGCCTTGATACTTTACAACCAATAGCTGATGCAGGTATAGATCAACGTGTAGATTGTAATCAACCCATTGTAACACTGGGGGGGATCAATACTTCAATTGGAGCTGAACTGAGATATACCTGGAGTACAAATGATGGCCGGGTAATTGGTGATGCAACTCAAGCTACTATACAAACAGACTCAGCAGGAACATTTCAATTGCTGGTGGAAAATGTAGTGAATGGATGTGTAGATTCAAGTAGTGTTGTGATTACATTTGATCAGGAAATTCCAATCACAGATGCCGGTCCTGATCAAACTTTAGATTGTGCTACTGAAACTGTTACCCTAGGTTTGCCCAATTTAGTCGAAGACCCTAATGTGAATTATCAATGGACTGGACCCGATTGTTTTATTTCTCCTTCAGATATCTGGCGCACTATTGTCAATTGTGAAGGTACTTATGTATTAAGTTCTATTAATTCCGATAATGGTTGTAGTGCTACTGATACCGTAATAGTTAATCTTGACGTTAGTGAGCCTTCAGCTATTGTTCCGAGCGACACAGTATTCTTGGATTGTGCAACTGGAGAAGCAGAATTAGATGGTAGCAATGCTATAAATGGAGTGTTAGGCTGGTATGACGAGAATAGGAATTTATTAGTTGAAGATGTACCAACACTAAGTGTGTTTAGTGCTGGAACTTATCGCCTGATTGTATCTGATACAGTAAGAGGTTGTGTAGATAGTACAGATATTACCGTGATTCTGGATTGTCCGGTAGTTGCGTCTGTAGCCAGCCCGGAATTATTGACTTGTGATCAAGAGTCGGTTTTATTAGATGCAACCGGATCTATAACCGGAACAACATTTAACCGTTATGAATGGACAGCAGATGACAATGTGTGTATAGTAAATGGAAGAGATAGTGTTGTTGCAGAAGTAATATGTAGTGGCTTTTATACATTAGTGGTAACCAATAGAGCGGTTAATATCTCGGATACAGTAACTGTTTTTGTTGGTATAGATACTATTGCTCCCAGAGCGAATGCAGGCTTACCAGATACATTGACTTGTTTTGAACCTACTGCTACTTTAGATGGAAGTGCATCCTCGATTGGTCTACAAACGGATTTGTTCTGGACCACCTTTGATGGAGATACCATTAGTAGGCAAGCTATGGTAGATGTTGATAGTGCCGGAGTATATATATTGGAAGTAAAAAATACAGACAATGGTTGTTTTGATAGGGCATCCGTTGCAATAGTTGAAGATCAGGTGGTGCCACAGATTGTTTTTGGTAACTCAATATTTCCTTGTGAACCTGATAGTCTGATCCTGGAAGCGTTTATAAACATAGAAAATTTGAATTATACAGCTTCATGGAGTGGGCCTGGAATTAGAAGAGAATTAGACAGTTTAAGGGCAGTAGTAGTTGATACAGGGTTTTATGAGTTGACTATTTTCAACCTGGACAATGGATGTTCGGTTACTGAAAGTGTCCAAGTGGTCGGTCAGGATTGTCCACCTTGTGTTGAGGTCATTACTCCTGAAATTTTGACCTGTAGCAGGCAGGAAGTAGCTTTGAATGTGAATTTCTGTGAGCCGTGTACCAATTGTTCCATCATTTGGACAGATGCTACCGGCAATAATTTCAATGGGAATGGTGCATTGGTTGCTAATGCAGGAAGATACACGCTTACCGTACTGGATAATACAACGGGGCTTGCTACTGTACAAACCATAGAGGTAATTGAGGACGTAGCTCTTCCGAATATTAATTTAGGAAGTGACCTTACCTTAACTTGTGAGGATACAACACTTGTTTTAGCCAACCAATTGATTAATGTAGATTCATTGACTTATCAGTGGAATCTTAATTCCGATCCATTTGTAATTGGAACTTCAGAACAATTGGAGATTTCTGTTCCTGGCGATTATAGATTGGAAATTACGAACCAAAGGACTGGTTGTATCAATGTAGATAATATTTTAGTAACTATTGATACGGTTCCTCCCATGTCAAATGCAGGAACAGATCAGAGTTTAACTTGTTCCAGAGAGTTTGCTCGTTTAGAAGGCGAGAATTCCAGCAGTGGGGCTAATATCAGTTACAATTGGTCAGTGAGAGATGGTGGGAATATTATTTCAGGGGAAACATCACCTAATCCAATTGTTGATCTCTCTGGTACCTACATTTTGGCAACCCGTGACGATGACAATGGATGTATCGATTTAGATACTGCTATTGTTTTCTTAGATAGGGTGATACCCAATATAGAGCCAATAGTTGGAGCTACCATCACTTGTGATAACCCAACAGTTTCAATTGATGGTAATCAACCCATGACCGGAAACTTTAGTGGTCAGTGGTGTGAAATTGGACCTCTTGGCAATACGATCAATTGTCAGAATGGATTTACACTTACTGCTTCAAATACGGGTACTTATCGCTTTGAATTGACCAATGATGACAATGGCTGTACCAATGCAAGCGATGTAATTGTAGATCAGAATGTTGAAACGGCTACCATTCTTTTGTTTGCACCAGATGATTTAAATTGTATTTCTTCTGAAGTAACCATTACCGGAAGTGTAATAAGTGATACATCTGATCAGGTGACTTTAAACTGGCTCACTAATAACGGAAATATTTTAGGGCTTACAAATACCCCCTTTATAGATGTCAATCAACCTGGCTTTTATATTTTGGAAGCAACAACAGCTTCTAATGGCTGTACAAGCGTAGATAGTATAGAAATAACAAGAAATGAAATATTACCTAGCTTGTCTATTCCCTCTCCAAGAGCTATTAGTTGTATAGACTCACAGTCTGTATTGAATGTAAATATTTCTGCAACAGGAGCTAACTTTAGCATACTGTGGTCAACTCAAGATGGAAATATAGTAGGGGATTCTATCAACCCACAATTAACGGTCAATCAAGCTGGGTCTTACTTTGCAATAGTTACGGATTTGGATAATGGTTGTAGCAATACTACTTCAGCAGTTGTTATAGAGAATTTTCAGGCACCAGAGTTTGTCATAGATACATCAGGAGGTACTTTAATTGACTGTAATAATCCATTTATTTCAATTCCGGTTAATGTAGTACAAAATTCTGGCTCTATTCAATACTTCCAGGGCTTTGAAGGCAATTATTCGACTATAGATCCTGGTGTGGGCGATTTTATTTTAGATTATGCTCAAGGTTTTGAAGGTGAATGGTCGATCTATGCTCAAGATTTGATTAGTGGTTGTTTTAGTGATACTACTGTATTTGTCGTTCGTTCAGATTTAACCCCTCCGGATGTTAATATCCAAACACCAGGTATACTAAGCTGTAGTACAAGCGATGTTTTAATAGATGCCAGCCTTTCTTCAAATGGACCAACTTTTAATAATCAATGGTTTTTGAATGGTACTGAAATAATGACTACAGATTTATCCCTTAGTGCCAATGAAGAAGGAATTTATAGGTTGGTTATTACAGATTCCAATAATGGTTGTGTGGCTGAAGCTTCAACCACTGTAAGTGTGGATACTGTGAAACCAGAAGTCCTGATAGATGTTCCGGAGTTGGTGGATTGTGAAAGTGAGCAGGTACGTTTGGATGCAACTCAATCGGACATTGATCCAAACTATGTTTTCACTTGGGAAGTCATTGATGGAGGAACCATCATTTCTGGAGTTAACGAACCGGTTGTAATTGTAGATAGTACAGGACTATTTCAATTGACTATTGTAAATACAGTCAATGGTTGTGAAGGAGAAGGATTCATCAATGTAGATGATGTTGCACAACCCATAGAAGAAGTATTTTTCTCCATTTTGGCACCCACCTGTGATGGATCGGGTACCGGAGGGGTAAGAATAGATTCAGTAAGGGGAGGTCTTGGACCCTATGTATTTGCCGTTGATAGTGATTTCTTTGTTACTCAGGATTTATTTGAGCAATTGGTACCAGATACTCATTTACTGAAAGTATTGGATTCCAGAGGCTGTACTCTTGAAAGAACATTTGTAATTAATCCTACTCTTGATTTAGAAGTAGAACTAGGTCCTGATGTAGCTATTGATTTGGGAGATAGTATAAGAATTGAGGCCTTAGTAAGTAGGCCTTATAATTCTTTAATATGGAGCCCTTCAGATGACTTGCTTGATCCAACATTGGCTACACAAATATTGAGTCCTTTAGAAACTACTGTCTATACAGTGACTGCAACAGATTCATTAAACTGTACGGCTTCAGATAATATCATTGTTACAGTAAATACACCGCAAAGCTTCTTTATTCCTAC
>JBCBCD010000109.1:0-11702 GCA_038530915.1 Bacteroidota bacterium | reverse complement strand
GCACATTTAAATCAGAAAGATGATAAAGATTACTTTTTGACTCGCTCCAAGCAAGTGTTACAACTTTTCAATCCTGAATGGGGCTTTTTCTGGGGCAAGGATAGTCTTGGCAACTGGCTACCTGATTTTTCTGAGACCAGTACAAGACATGATCACTGGAATGACCCACTTTTTTATGAGGGAGGATCTCGTACCTACAGCGATTTTGTGCCCCATGCTATGGAAGAACTCATACAACTGCACGGAGGAAAAGATGCCTATGAAAAGCACCTGGATCATGTGTTTGCTTCAGGCTTCAAATTGGGTAATGAGCCTGTATTTTTGACCCCTTACTTATACAATTACATCAACAAACCGCATAAAACAGCACTAAGGGTCAGAAATCTACTAGATGAACAGTTTAAAGTAGGTCCAAATGGTTTACCTGGACAAGATGATTCAGGAGCGGTATCAGCTTGGTTTGTTTGGAGTTCGCTTGGACTCTTTCCGGTTGCTGGTCAGCCCATTTATCTATTAGGAAGTCCTGTATTTGAAAGCGCAAGTATTGACCTTGGTGGTGGAAAGGCTTTTAAGCTAAAAACCGAAAATTACAATAGAGACAATAAGTACGTATCAGGGATTAAGCTAAATGGTCAGGCACTAAACAGGTCTTACATCACACACGAGGAGGTTTTAGCAGGAGGAGAACTGAGTTTTATTATGTCACCAAACCCTGATGATAGTTGGGCAAAAGAAAGTCCACCTTCTTATTAAAACTGTTTTCAATTATTCACTAAAACAATCTTATGAAAACATATGCATTAAACTGGAAATGCTTTTTCAATTTATCGCTTTTTTTGCCACTCTTAATCGGCTTTGGATGTGAATCAGATACGAATACTGTTGAAGAAAACTCAATAATTTTCTATGGAGCAATAGGTGATGGTAGCACAAATAATACCAATTCCATTCAAGCTGCTATTGATAAAGTATCGAAGGCAGGTGGAGGACGAGTCATCATTCCTTCTGGTGTCTTTGTATCCGGTACACTTTTTTTAAAAGATGGTGTAGAGTTACATCTGACTGAAGGAGCCGTATTAAAGGGAAGTCCTTACCTTAACGACTACCCTATTATAGAGTTAGAAACAATAAGGTCCTATACAGAAAGATATACTAAAAAGGCTTTCATTTATGCCGAAAGCATCCAGAACATTGCCATTACAGGTAAGGGGAAAATAGATGGAAATAGTAGTTCCAAAGAATTTAAAGAAGTAGAAGATATCTCTGTAAAACCTCTTGGAATTAAGCTGGTTTCTTGTGAAAATATCAGAATAGAAGATGTCACTATTGAAAATGCAGGCCTTTGGTTACAACACTATCTGAATTGTACAGACCTTAATATTAGTGGGATAAAAGCTTTCAATCACGGAAACTTCACCAATGATGGATTGGATATTGACGGATGCCGCAATGTCGTTATCGAAAATGCATATATAGATTCTCATGATGATGCACTGGTCTTTAAAAGCACAGGACCAGCTAAGTGTGAGAACATTAAGGTTCGCAATTGTACGCTTAGATCTCACTGCCACAGCTTAAAATTTGGTACGGAAACAACAGGAGGTTTTAAAAACATTGACATTGCCAATATCATCATCAAACCCAGTGAAAAACTCCATCCTAAAACCAAACAAATGTGGCCGGTCAATTCCGGCATGGCACTGGAAGTTACCGACGGAGGAACGATGGAAAACATCCATATTTCAAATGTTCAGGCTGACAGTGTATATGGCCCAATTTTTATCAAACTTGGTAATAGAGCCAGAAAATACAAAGACGATGCAGCTGCCCCAGCTCCGGGAAAAATAAAAGACATCTACTTATCGAATATTGAGATCACCAATGCACTAAATTTTAGTTCATCGGTTACCGGTTTTCCAGGTAATGAGATTGAAAACATCAATCTGAAGAACATATCCATCCACTATAAAGAAGCTCCTACACCAGATGAAGTATTTATGACTGAAGTTCCTGAGAACGAATCTTTGTATCCTGAAATAACCATGTTTACTAAGAAGGAAGACAAAAGATACTATTTACCAGCACATGGTCTTTTTGCCCGCCATGTTAATGGCCTGAATATAAAAAACTTTACGATTCAAACTACTGCTGGAGAAAGCAGAGAGAAATATCAATTCATCAATGTAAAAGATTTAGAGTTAAATGAAAAGCTTAGTGATACAAAGTCAGGTTTATAAAATGAAAGGAATGCAACTTAAAAAGATGACTTCTATAAGTTTGCTATTCGCTTTATTCAGTATGGTGCTCTTTTCTTCTTGTCAAAATAATGAAGCTACAAGCAATCAGTACGATATCATTGTTTACGGTGGAACTTCTGCTGGAGTAATGGCTGCTTATACCGCTAAAATGAAAGGCAAGAAGGTACTTCTTATCGAACCGGGCAAACACCTGGGCGGACTTTCTTCCTCCGGACTAGGGGAAACAGACATAGGCAACAAATACACCGTTTCAGGTCTTTCAAGAGATTTTTATCGTCGACTAGGTAAATATTATGGCGAATTTGAAGCCTGGCGTTTTGAGCCCAAAGTAGCAGAAAGTATTTTCAATCAATACATTCAGGAAGCTTATGTCGAAGTATTGTACCAGCATCGCATCATTTCCCTACAAAAAGACGGTACTGAAATCAAAAACCTCACTGTAGAACATAGTGAAGATCAGGAAGCTCATCCTGATAAAACTTTTTCTGCCAAGGTATTCATCGATGCTTCTTATGAAGGGGATTTGCTGGGTCGAGCTGATGTTACCTATACCATTGGAAGAGAAGGGAATGCCATGTACAATGAAACACTAAATGGAGTGCAGCATGCTAAGTCTAATCAAATACCAGATAGTATTGATCCATACATCATACCGGGAGATTCAACCAGTGGGCTCATCTGGGGTATTAATCCTGAACCTGTTGCTGAAGTGGGTAGCGGCGATAAGAAAGTACAAGCCTACAATTACCGTTTGTGCCTTACTTCTGATACGACAAATAGGATACCTATTTCGAAGCCTGAAAGTTACGATCCCACTAAATATGAAATCTTGAGGAGAATCATCAAGCAGAGAGATGAAGCTAAGTGGGTACAAAGAATCCATCAACTCTACCTCAGAGTCATGCCTATGCCTAATCAAAAAACAGATATCAACAATAAGGGTGGTTTATCCACCGATCTCATCGGAGCCAGTTGGGAATACCCCGAAGCTACTTATAAGCGTAGAAAAGAGATCGAACAAATGCACCGCGAATACACGGAAGGACTGCTCTATTTTTTGGCTTATGACCCAGATGTACCGGAGCATGTCAAAGAACAAATGCTTCAGTATGGATGGCCCAAGGATGAGTTTACCGATAATGGCGGTTTTCCTCATCAGATATATGTACGAGAAGCCAGAAGACTAGTAGGTAATTTTGTAATGACCGAACATCATTGTCGTGGCACTCAAACCATTGAGGATACAATCGCTATGGGAGCCTACAATATGGATTCACACCATGGTGACAGACATGTAATCAACGGCATGGTAAAAAATGAAGGGGAAGTGCAGGAAGGCGTTGATCCTTATGCTATTTCATATAGAGTAATGCTTCCAAAAAAATCCGAATGTTCTAATTTATTGGTTGCTGCTTGTGTTTCGACCAGTCACATTGCCTACGGAAGTGTAAGAATGGAACCGGTCTTTATGATGCTCGGACAAGCTTCTGGTTTAGCTGCTTCTATGGCTATAGATGAAGCAAAAGCAGTACAGGAAATCGATGGAAATACCGTAAAGAAACAACTTAAACTTGATCCTTTGGTCAATGGAAATCAGGCAGAAATTGTACTGAATAATGAAGATAAAGAAACAGAAATTATTGGTAATTGGAGCATTTCTGAAAAGAAATATACCGACCTGTATTTCCTCAATTACCTAACCACTAATCAAGCTGGAAGTGAAGAGCGTAAAGTTGTTTTTCACACTGATATTCCTGCAGAAAGGGAGTATGAAATCTACTTTTACATTACCGGTGAAGGCAGAAAAGATAAAAAAGAAAGAGCTCAGCAAGTTCCTATTTACATCGATAGCAAGGAGACCAAAGAGCAAAACAGCATAGATTTGAGTCTAAAGCTTGAAAGCTGGGTAAGTCTTGGAAAATATCAATTACAAAAAGGCTCCTTTCAACTAACGGTAGATGCAAGCAATCAGGAAAAAGAGGTCATTGCTGATGCTGTTATTTTGATTCCTCAATAAGCACTTCATAGGCCCCATAAATCTCTTTTTGGGGCCAATACTCGTAATACCAGGCTTCAATGTCGTGTTCTCCTTCAGTTAAATAAACATTTTGGTATAGAAAACTTGAAAGCGTGGTATCCTTATTAGCTATGGTTCTATCTTGCATACCAGCTCTCAATCGAAATTGACCATGTCCTGGTACAGGAGCCTGAAAGTTAATGCGAAAATTATATTCATTGGCTTCTTCAACATAGACTTTCCATCCTCCATGTCCTTCCATGCTGCCCCAAAAGTGGCTATTCGGTCCTTCCCAATCATTTCGATTCAGTCTAACAGGACCATTGCTTAAATAAGCCGGCCGGGGAGCTCCAAAATTTGAGGATGAACGCATCTCTTTCATCCAATCTTCATAGGCTCCTTTTAGACGACTCACTTCTTCTGGCAATGCTTGTGCTAAATTATTCTCTTCAAAAGGATCATGCTCTAAATCAAACAATTGCAGTTCTTTCAAAGGTTCTTTTGATAAATAAGGACCTGTCAGCTTGTATTTATTGGTGCGAACAGCAAAATTTTGATACAACTCCGGAAAACCTCTATTCCACTGCATGAATAGAGATCGTGATATAGGCGCGATAGCCTCTCCATTTAAATGGGCTTTCAAGCTCATGCCATCCATTTCAACTGGAGGGGATTTCAAATCCAAAACATCCAAGAGCGTTGGTACTACATCAATATGAGCTGCTAATTGATCAATTTCAATTTGTGCACCCTTTTTCTCCGGGAAATACCAAAAAGAAGGCGCTCGTGTGCCCCCCTCGTAAATAGACCCTTTTCTACCATACATGCCTGCGACATATCTTCTTCCTGCCGGGCCATTATCCGTTAAAAAGATAATCAGTGTGTTTTCTGCTTTACCATTATCTTCCAGTGCTTTTCGTATGCGACCGATATTATCATCCACATTGGTCAACATCGCATAGACACGCCTTGCTTTTTCCAGATCTCCTTTTTGCATCTCATCCATCTGATCATGTCCCTGAATAGAAAAACTATCAACCGGATAAGTATCAAAATCGTATTGATCCAGGTAGTCCTGTGGCACTTCCAATGGTCCATGTGGTGCGTTGTAAGCCAAATAACAGAAAAAAGGAGCATCTTCAGTTTTATCCATAAATGCAATGGCCTCATCTGTAAGGATATCTGTTACATATCCTTCCTTTTGTATTTTCTTCCCGTTTTCGATCAAATAAGGGTCAAAATAACTGCTGTCTTTGCGCTGGAAATTTTCAAAAAAATCGCCCGGCTGTTCAAGTCCTCCTCCTATATGCGTAAGTACTTCATCAAAACCCTGATCTTGAGGTCTGTATGGATAATTATCTCCCAAATGCCACTTCCCAAAAAGCCCGGTTCGAAAACCATTTTGGTTCAAAATTTCCGCTAGTGTTATTTCCTCCGTCGCCATGGTAGATCCGCCCATATATGTATCATAAACACCCGTTCTCAGATGGTAACGGCCGGTCATAAGGCTGGCTCTTGTAGGCGAACAAACAGGCGAAACATAAAAATTAGTAAAGCGAACACTCTCTTTTGCCAATTGATCCAAAAAAGGAGTTTGAATAATTGGATTTCCATGAAACCCTAGATCACCATAGCCTTGGTCATCTGTAAGAATCAATAAAATATTAGGTAGGTCTTTTAGTGCTTCATGCTCTGTTTTTGGGTCACAGGAAAAACTCATAAAAAGTACCAAAAGGACAATGCAATTTACAAAAGGTCGATTTTTCATAGACAGTATTAGGTATCTTCTCCAATCTTACCTTCAATGTATTCTGAAGGATTTACACCAAATTGCTGCTTAAAGCATTTTGAGAAATATTTTGGATCACTATAACCAACGGTGTAAGCTGCTTCTTTAATCCGCATCTTCTTATCTCTTATCAATTCGGCAGCTAACTTCAAACGTACAATCTTAACAAAGCCGGATACCGATTCATTGGTCAAAGCCTTGAGCTTTCGATACAGGTGCACTCTACTCATACACATCTCTTCAGCAAATAAAATCGCACTGAATTGAGGATTGTTTAGGTTCTCTTCAATAACATTCATGGCTTTATTTAAAAAGGCCTGATCCATAGAAGAAACCGGAAGGCCGGAAGGTTCCACTTTAAATTCTTTGCTAAATCTTTCCTGTAAATCTTTTCTAGATTGGAGCAAGTTATTGATTCTGATTTCGAGAATATCAGAAGAGAATGGCTTCATTATAAAGTCTTCTACGCCAATCTCAAATCCTTTTTTCTGATGTTCGTAAGAGCCATGAGCCGTAAGCAATATGATAGGGATGTGGCTTGTCCGTTCATCTTTCTTGAGTTTTTCACTCATTTCCAAACCTCCAAGTACCGGCATGGAAATATCAGAAATGATCAAGTCGGGTACATATTTGTAGGCCTTCTTCAATCCTTCAGATCCGTTTTCCGCTTCAATGATGGTAAAAGATTTATTGAATTCTACCCCAATATAATCTCTAAGATCCCCATCATCTTCAACCACTAATATAGTCGGCAAATAACCACCCTCGTCTTTACTGATTTCCTCCATCTCTCCTTCCTCAGTGGTTTCCAACAATAAGCTGATGTTGGATTCAAGAGATTCTCCCGGTATATCACTCTTTGATGTAGCAGCAACCTTGTGTTGGTTTTCAAGCAATAACTGAATCTTAAAGGTGGTGCCTTTGCCTTGTTCACTTTCAACTACTATAGTCCCCTTATGCATTAAGATCAACTCTTTGACCAAAGACAGCCCTATTCCAGTACCATTGTAATGGCCGGATACACTTGATTTTGTATTGTAAAAACGATCAAAGATATGCGGAAGATCTTGTTCTAAAATTCCTGATCCGGTATCAGAAACTACAATTTGTACGTCGGTATGACTCTCATCAGCTGCTTCGCAAACTAAGCTTAAACTTATTCGACCTTTCTCTGTAAACTTAAAAGCATTAGACAACAAGTTGATAATTATTTTCTCGTACTTGTCTTTATCAAACCACAGCAAACGGGTGGTTTCTTCTCCATGAAATTCAAAAGAAATATCTTTCTTTTGAGCCAAGGGTTCAAACAAATGCCAACAATCTTTAGTGAACTTGAAAATATCTCCAAATGAAGGTTCAAATTTCAACTCTCCCGCTTCCATTTTACGAAAATCCAGTATTTGTCCAATCAAACGTCTAAGACGTTCTGCATTTTTATACATCAGTTTGAGATGTTCAGTACCGGGTTCAATACCTTTTTGGATAAACTTTTCAAGCGGAGCTAAAATGAGCGTCAATGGCGTTCTGAACTCATGAGAAATGTTGGTAAAAAACATGAGCCTCATATTGTGAAATTCTGCTTCTCGTTCTGCTTTCTCTCTTATGTTTTCCATTTTGAGATGCTCAATAGCAAACTCTTTTTCCATATACAACTGATTAGACCTCACTCTAAAAGCAACCAGAATGAGTACTCCAATCACCACCAAATACAACAAGATAAAATACCAACGAAGTAATAATGCTGGCAAAACCCTGATATTGAGTACTTTCTCTTCGGTCCAATTGCCATTTTCATTCGCAGCACGAACGTGTAATGCATGCTTTCCAGTAGGGATGTTGATCAATTCTACCTTATTGGTATTTCCTAAGTCTATCCATCCTTCATTTCCTCCTGTAAGGCGATATTGATAACGGTGTTTATCTGGATTGGTATAACTCAGCAAGCTAAATTCAATAGATAAATTTCTCTGACTTCTCTTCAACCGTAGATCTTCCTTTCCTTTTTGGCCTTCATCTGCCAACAATTCTTTTGTAGCAGCATTCCCATTGATCATTACATCTGTAAACTCCAGTTGCATATCTGGCATGTTATTCCTGTAATCATCAGGAGAAAGAATTGTAAAACCTCCATTTCCACCGAAAGCCAATTTCCCATCAGACAATTTTACTGCTACCTCATCTCTAAAACGTATATCAGGAACTCCGTCAAAATTATCAAAAGATCTAAAACTATTGTCCTCTGTATTCATCCTAATGATGCCATCTACTGAAGAAAACCAGATGTTTTTAGAATCATCTAATAACATGGCATTCACCTGATTGTTGATGTATGGGAATATATCCGTGAACTCTTTAGTTGTATTGGTGAGCATATCATACTCAAAAAGTCCAAAATCAGATCCTAAATAGAGTTTATTATTCAAGTAAATAGCAGCTTTGGTGTTGCCAATGGATTCCGGTTCATAAGTGATCAATTTACCTGTTTCAGGAAAATATTGATATTGAGCTGTCCCAAAATTAATAAACCAAAGAGAACCTTCAGGTCCTGAAAGAAAAGTATGCGTCCATGTCTTTGCAACCAATTTTAAAGTATTGGCTTCCTGATCATAAAGGTAAGTACCCTTCTTAGCACCTATAAATAATTTATTAGTGGAGTAAGGATAAAAGCTATTAATTTTTGTCTCTTCAAACTTAGCCAACAGTTCTTCATCTAAAAAGGGGGAAAAAGATTCGGTTGTTTTATTGAAAAGATATATTTCACCGGTAATTGTTCCTATAATCAAATGGTCTTGGTCATAAGTATTGATGCCTAATGGAGAAGCATGCTCAGGTAAAGTAAAGTTTTGAAATGCTCGATTATTTTTATTCATTTTTCTCAAAGCCCCTCTAATTCCTGTCCAAATGTATTCTTCCTCCTCCCACATAGATAAAACAGCAAACTCCTCTTTATAACCATCCTCTTCAAAAACGAAGTTTTCAAAAAGCGAAGGGAATAAAGGAGCCACCTGCAACCCATCATTACGCAATCCTATCCAAATCTGATCCTGATTGTCGATGTATGTGCTATATACACTATATCCTTCTTGCATTCCATCTCCCTTAAACCCGGCTAAGTAGTGTTCAAAAACCTCATCTTCAGGTGCAAAACGATCTAATCCTCCTTCTTCTAAACCAATCCATAAATAACCTCTTCGATCAAATGACAAAGATTTAATCTGGTGATTATTCAAGGAGTTTGGATCATTAGGGTTGTGCTTATAATAGCTAAACTGCTCTCCATCCGGGTCAATACGAACCAAGCCAAAGTCATATCCACCAGCCCAGATACTTCCATCAGGTCCGCTGGCTATCGCCAAAATATTGTTGATGATTTGAGAATTGCCCTCTTCGTCTTTTAAAACCGTTCTGTTGGTTATCGTTTTTTTGTCTCTATCAATTATACACAATCCGGTACCCCACATTCCCAGCCAGATCAAATCTTTTTCATCTACATATATTGAACCGATATTGGCAACTGCCTCATCTTGCTCTAATTGAAAATAAGACCAAAAATCAACGGTTTCATTTTCACCATTTGGAATTACAAATAAGCCTTGTATTGTTCCTACTATTAGATTGCCTTTTCTATCTTCTGCTAAACAAAGTACACTGAGGTCTTGTGATTGTGTCAAAATCAACTCCTCCTGCTCTCTATTATACAGAAATAATCCTTTAGTTGTACCTATCCAGAGTCGTTGATCAGCAGTTTCGACTATGCTTTTAATGTAAGGAGAGCCCGACAGCTTTTTGGAGCTTTTGGGTAAAGAAAAAATCTTAATATTTTTTCCATCATACCTATTAAGACCATTGTCTGTTCCCAACCAAATGAAATCCTGAGAGCCTTTAAAGATAACATTCACTTTGGCGGACGACAAGCCGTCTTTTTGAGTTAGCTTTTTGATGTGGTGGCCGGAAAACTCTTGTGCGTTCGTGAAAGTCAAGGAAAAGAAAGTCAAAATGACTCCAAGACTGGTTAATATTTTAAGTTTCATACGGTAAAAAATAGGTATTACAATTATTAAGCCCCGCCATCGCCTTGGTTAAGGTTAAAATTAATTTTTTCTCAAAGCCTTTTTCTCAAATTAATAATTTGAAAACAAAGATTTTTTAAAATTTTCAATAGATTTTCTCATCCATTGCGGCTAGGTTTACTCTATATTAATGGTTTGTCTACTTATATCCAAAAATGTCCCCCCTACCCAAATTAAATGTACTGATTTCCTACGCTTCGGTAACATGTAACCACCTCACCACCTTTCAATAATCTCTAGATTGGGAAATCTAAAAAACAGTTTAGGATACATGAAACAGACAACTACACTATACCTTATTTCTATATGTTTTTTTTTAATGACATATCACCCTAGCGTTAATTGCCAGAACAATAAAAAATACATTGGTGATCAAAAGCTTTATTATGGTGTAGCATATTATCCAGAAGCATGGGATTTTGAAACCCTCGATGACGACATCACCTTAATGAAGGAAGCTAATATTAATGTGGTAAGAATGAGTGAATTTTCATGGAACCTTATGGAACCTGAAGAAGGGCAATTCGACTTTAAGTGGTTACATGAAGTAGTAGACAAACTCTATGAAAATGGAATACAATCGATTTTAGGAACACCAACCGCTACTCCTCCCATTTGGATGGCTACAAATTATCCTGAAATCTTTAAAGTAGATGCAGATGGTTCTCGAAGAGGTCATGGATCAAGAAAGAATACCAGCTACTCCAGTGATAAGTATCGATATTTTTCTGAAAGAATTTGTACTGAGCTAGGAAAAGAATTTGGAAATAAAGCTGCTGTAATCGGTTGGCAAACAGATAATGAGTTCAGCTTATCACCAGACTACAGTGAAGAAACCCGTAAAAAATGGGTAATGTGGTTAAAACAAAAGTATCAAACCATTGATCAACTCAATTCGATTTGGGCAACCAATCTATGGTCAATGGAATATCAAAACTTTTATCAGGTGCCTATGGCTAAACCATCGGTTTGGCACCATCCAAGCCTTAGAATGGATTGGCTCCAGTTTACTTCTGACGAATTGGTGAGTTTTCAAAAGGTACAGTTGGATGCACTGCGCAAAAACACCCAAACCCCCATTACTCACGATGCCATGCCAGGACAGAGGATCATATATCCTGACTTATTCAAAGAATTGGACTTCATGGCCACTAATTTTTACCACAACTTTTCTGTCTATAACCGAGTACAAATCAATTTTGATAGGCTGCGTGGTTATGGTAAAGGCATGCATTGGGTCTTCGAAACAGCTCCCAACTATTCTGGTGGTGGTCCTAAAGGCTTGAATTGGTTCATCCACCAACCCAATGGGGCTATACGAGGCATCATGTGGGCCAACTATGCAATGGGCGGACAGGGAAGTTTATTTTGGCTGTGGCGCCAACATCCAGCCGGACAGGAAATGGTGCATGGTTCCTTTATTTCTGCCTGGGGCAAAAAAGCAGCCAATTTCGAACAACTAAAGGAATTGGGCCAAGAGTTGAAAACACACTCAGATTTACTAATGAATACTCCGGTAGATAAATCAAAAATTGCCATTATATACAGCCATAAAGCTGCTATGGGTT
>JBCBCD010000108.1:0-11722 GCA_038530915.1 Bacteroidota bacterium | reverse complement strand
GATTCCTGCATAACATGCAGGAATCGGCTTGATCATTGATAAAAAAATGATTGGCTCTCAATCGAAAACCATCACCAATAACTTCAGAAAAAGTCTTGTCTTTCTGCTTATTTGCTGTAAGTTTTTTCAAGCGTTCATAGTAAGCCAGGGAAATAGAATCTTCCTCAATATTGTAATTGATGATGGCAAGCAAAGCCAAATAACGAGCCATCCACAAGGTATCTGAAGATTTTTCGACAGTATTAAAACCATTAAGCAACAATTGATCTGCTAATCTTAGGTTTTCACTCCAAATGTCTTTTTCATAAGAAGTAGCAATTTCCCAGTAGGTCGCCTTTGCAATAGCCAGCTTTAATTTGTTTTCACTAGCTACTTTTCTAGCTTCTACCGCTAATAGATGGGCATCGTTTGGCTTATTAACTCTGACATCTTCAATTTGATCCAACAAATAAGTGAGTTTAATCCTAGGCTTTTTGATGGAATCCAATTTGGGATATACAGCATTTAATGATTTGTTGTTTTGCTCTTTGGCTGTATTTTGAGAAAAAACGACAAAAGGAGCCATCATACACATATAACACAAACTAATGCTCCAACACTTAACATGTTGGAAGGGGAAAAGTCTGAGGTATGAATGGCTACTTTTCAATGGAAACTATTTTTGTGAAAGAAGCTTGGCATACTGTAACAACTCCTCGATCAGTGTTTTTATGTGTTGATCTTCTATGGCTGCAAGCTCACCCTCTTTGAGTTTTTTTAGAATTCGTTCCAGTTCTTCTCCCTCTGGACGAGGCTTAATTTTGTTGGTTTTAGCTTCCAATTCTTTCTTCTTTTCCTTACTTTCTTTTTTCTCATTATAAGAAAGTAAATTTTCAACGACCAGTCTTATGCTTCTGTTGCTGATCTCGTTGATGTGAGGTCTGAGTTGCTCTTCAAAATAAGCGTTAGTGTTCATAATGATTTTTGATTTTTAGGGTAAACAACTTACACTACAAATTTATGGCTTTAAACATACTCTAAGTTTTAAATGGGTGAATGGCTTGTTTCGACCAGTAAACAGGTAGTATCAGGAAGTGACTTACTTTTTAGACTTGTGCTTTCACACTTATAATCCAGTAATTCACAATATGATTTTATTATTACTGAATTTAAGCGATAAACTTGTATTTTAGATCAAATGTCCCAGCTAAAATGTCAAAAAACCTTAAAAATGCAGAATTACATGTGGATGATCCTCTTGATGGACATTCAAAGGTATATGTCTTATCCATTGCCATCAATGGGTATAAGTCACCCAAGGTTTCTAATTTAATGGGATGCCTCAATGATTCATTGAAACTCAAAAACAGACTTCAGGAAAAACTCAACTTACCAGAAGATCACTACCTAACTCTTTTTAATGAACAGGCAACAAGGAGCAACATCTTACATGCTTTTCGTACGCATTTTGGAAAATTGCAAAATGGCGATACAGCTATCCTCCATTACAGTGGACATGGTTCCTGGGAAGAAACAAGCCCAGAATTTGTGGAGGCAAAGCTCGAACCTTTTGGTGGTCATAACGAGGTACTGGTGGTGCATGATTATGGAGAGGAGGGAGTACGAAATATTGCCGATAAAGAACTGCGCTGGTTGATTCATGAGTTGCAATATACTGATACGGAGACAATGAAGGACATCAAATTCATCGGTTTAATGGATTGTTGTTTTAGCGGTACGATATTCAGAGAAGAAGAAATGGAGGGTAGAATAAGGAGGACTAATCTGGAAGACGATTCTGCTCGTCCTCTGGAAGAATACCTGGAAGGACAATATGTTAGGCAAAAAGAAAATGTGGGTTACTTGAGTATTCCTCAAGCCAACTTCCTTTTATTTTCTGCTTGTGGCCCGGATGAATATGCCTTGGAGGGCAAAAATGGCGGCTTGTTTTCCCAAGCCTTAGGGCAATTGATTGATAATAGCTCAGTCAGCGACTTAAGCTATGCCAATGCCTTTTACCACTTGAGAATGGAAGTACAGAGAAAGTCAAGGAATCAACAGAACCCTTATTTTGAATATGTGGGTGCTGTCAATCCTTTTCAGCTTTTTTTAGGCAAAAAACAAATGCCTGTTTCAGTTCATGCTCGCCTTTTCAAAAATGAGGATCAGTGGATGACCAATCTGGGTATACTACATGGATTAAAAACGGATCAATGGAAAGATAGCCAGCTGCCTGTTTACACTTCAACCGATGCTAGAAATCCATGTGGTTATGCAAAAGTGGATACCATTGGCCTAGAGCATACAATAGTTACTATACAAGAAGTTGAAAATTCTACCGAAGACACTGAGCTTTTTCTGGCCATTCATGGCTTGCCGTTTCATTTGAAGTTGGAGGTGTCGTCCGAGGCTAAAGATTTGCAACAACTATTTGAGCAAGAATTGCTGAAAAAGGGCTTGAAAAGCCAAGTTTATTTAGACGATTTGGCTGACTACCACTTGAAGATATGGCCTGCACAGCTTTCCTTATTCAAAAAGGATCAGTTGATTATTGGCATAGAACTAAATGAAAATCGAGTGGTGGCAATGGATTTTATGCTAGAAAAAATCAGACAAATTATACGATGGGAACAGATCCATCAGATATCAGCACCCCCAAAATCCATCATCAATACCGGCAAAATCAAAGTGGCTTTTAGTTGGTACACCAATTGGGACGAAACGAAAAGAATATCCATAGAAAATGCCGATCAAGAAGAAATAGTCGTCCCATTTGAGGAAGGTGAATATATTTTTTACGATATTAAGATAGAGAATAAAGATGTTTACCCTGTTCATTGTTACTTGGTGCATTTGGGGCGAACGTATGGCATGAGTCAGAAGTTGGAAAGATTCATAAAACCACTTAGATACGAAGACAGCCTACAGTACGATTCCAAAGCCAATGGCAAGGCCTTGGCCATTACCGATCCTAAGCGAGGTCAAACGACAGATACTTTTATTATCCTTTGTTCAAAACAAGCCTTGTATGCACCTTATGTATTTGAACAAGAAGGCCTAGGAAGTCAGTACGGAAAGATCATCAGACTACAAGATCTACCTGCTCAATTCAGAGCCGAAGAACCAAAAAATAAATTTGTCCCCTTATCCAGTTGGACCCTAAAACGACTGAATGTAAGCCTAAAAAGAAAATGAAAACAAGAGACGAAATCAATATCAACACCCATCCAGCTACTCCTTTGAAGCCCAAAGGAAAAAACTATTTATTCATTATAGCGGTGGATCAATATGCCAATGGGATCAGCCCATTGCACAATGCGGTGCGAGATGCAGTGGCATTCCGCGAGGTACTGCTGGAGCATTATCAATTTGAAGCGGAACAATGTGTGAGTTTGATAGATAAAGCTGCTACTCGGAACCATTTTGATCAGCAATTTATACGACTCAATCAACAGCTCACGGAAGAGGACAATCTGGTTTTTTATTTCTCCGGTCATGGAACCTTGTCGAAAGAACGTCAGCAGGGCTATTGGTTGTTGCAGGATGCCATCAAGGGAGATTATACGACCTATTTGCCCAATTTTGAGGTCATCAATTTCATTAAAAGTTGTCCTGCTCGTCATGTGTATGGCATTGTGGATGCTTGTTTTTCGGGCACTTTATTTCGGAATGAAACACCTGAACCGCCGAGTCGCTTGTACCATTATCGATCTCGTTATTTGTTGACGGCAGGCAGGGAAGAGCGTGTCTTGGACGGCCCCATGGGCAAGAATAGTCCCTTTGCAGATACCTTGCTGCAACAATTAAAAGATCCCAATCAGGAAAGAATCTGGGGGGTAGATCTGGCCAGGAATGTGCTCAAGTTTATTCAGTATCAGACGGATGTACAAACGCCTAGAGGTGATTATTTGAAAGAGGTACAACATGCCGGAGGAGAAATGATTTTTTTGAAGAAAAACACAAGCTTGCCTGATTCACCGAAAGCCAATACAGCACAACAGATCGAAACGAATCGTGGCGTACAAGAAGAGCGTGGAAAGACACTGCATCAGAAGGCCGATAAGATCTACAATATTGACAAAATTGATAATGCTGAATTCCATTAAACGATGAAAACACCTTTTGCCATACTTCAAAAAATTGATGATGATACCCTCACCCTAATGGTGGATGGGGAAGTTCAAAAAATCAAGCATCAGCTGGATGAGCTAAAAACACTTTTGCAAGAAAAACAGGTGCAGACGGTTCAATATGCCGATAAGATCTACAATATTGAGCAGATTGACCATGCCAATTTTGGTTTTGTGACCGGTAAAAAAGCTTTCAATGAAAAGCTGACCCGATCCATGATTGAAGTCATCCATCCCATCAGTATTCCTGCTCAGCGTTTTTCACAAAAAGTAGCTCAAATACCTAATTGGGAAAATCAGGTGCGCATCAGTGATAAAGCCAAAGAGATCATTGCCTACAGTTTTGTCGGAGTCATTGGGATACAGTTGAGTAAGTTGATGGCCATCGGTAAAGAAGATTTTTCAGAAACCAAGCAACGCAAGTACATCCAAAAATGTGTGCAAGTAACCAATTACAGTTTGGACCTGATTAATTATGTCTTGTTATCTACCTTGTGGGATCGGCAGAAAGAAGCCTCCAAACCCTTGGATGAGCAAATTCAAAAGATCATTGCCTTGCGTTTTGAAAATGCGTTTGCTCCTTCTATTCAAGAACGTTACCAATTGCTGCGTTGCTTGTTTACCCTTTTTGACAAATACCAATTGCCACTACCCATAGAAGAGTTGCAGGACTTTGATGCTCACCTTCAGGAAGGCAGTGCCTTGGAACAAACCCTATTTCAACTACAAACCCTCAATGAAAAACTAGACCGGGGACAGTTTAATCTCTTAGATTGTTTTGAAGCGGAAACGCAGCTGGCCGGGTTTTTCCAATATTTTGCTTTTCTGGTCAATTACAATATGGCATCCATCAAGCAGATTGGTTATCGAGAATTGAGGAATGACAATCCTCTTTATTTGCATCGCTTTAATGCGCTGGGGATAGACAGCAAAGCCAATGTAGATGCCGAAAGAATAATGGGAACCATAGATACCGTTCAAACCGACGCAGTACTTTTTTACAAGGGCAAAGACTACCGCAACAGCATCAACCTCTATCCTTTTGTGATTGACTACAATACCTTGATGTACGAATATGGCGCCAAGGTGTGTTTCTTTCAAAGCAGGCGATTGGAAGACGATAGCCTGGAATTTGTTTTTCTGGAAGACAACAGCATTGTCAACATTGAGCAGAAGGATATTTTTCAACAAGAGATAGATCTGGGTGAGTTGATGATGGATGACGAAAAGCGCAAAGTATTCAACCTCAACTGTGTGGTGAATGGCTTTACACAAGCCAAGAAAGAAATCCTCGCAGAATTAGACCTAAACGACCTTTAAGCCAAAGCCATGCAAAAAAAATACCCATTTAAGTTTTTGGATGCCTATACCCGCGAAGATGCGGATATTTTCTTTGGTCGGGAGGAAGAGGTCAATACCCTGTATGAGATGGTTTTTCAAACCGATCTATTATTGATATATGGAGCATCAGGAACCGGAAAGACCAGTTTAATTCAATGTGGTTTGGCCAGTCGTTTTCAGACCCACGATTGGTTGGCCCTATTCATTAGGCGAAGAGAAGACTTGAACGAATCTCTGGATCGATCTTTATTGAATGCCGGTGGAACCATAGAAGAGCACAATGATGATTTAGATTGGTTGGATGATGACTTTAGTACCGATGCCAATACAGCTACTAATACGCAGCTTTCGCCCATTGCACGTCGCCTTAGGGCCATTTACCTTAGGCATTTTAAATCCATTTATCTCATTTTTGATCAGTTTGAAGAACTCTACATATTGGGCAATCGACAAGAGCAAGATCGATTCATAGAAACAGTAAAAGAAATACTTAGGGTGGAGCAGCCGGTAAAAATCATCATCTCCATTCGAGAAGAATACCTGGGCTACCTGTACGAGTTTGAACGCAAAGTACCGGAGCTGTTGCGCAAAAAACTCCGGGTAGAACCCATGAATCTGGAAAAGGTCAAGACGGTGGTTAAAAAAGTGGGTGTCCTGCCACAATCCAACGTTCACTTGGCCAAGGGTGAGGAAGACCAAATTGCAGCGGGCATATTCGAAAAGATCCGCGGCAAGGACAAGACCCTGAGCATACAATTGCCTTACCTGCAGGTGTTGCTGGACAAATTGTACCTACAAGTTACCGGAGATGAAAGTCGGAAAGCGGAAGCCACCTTTAGTCATGCTGCCTTACAACAGATAGGCGACATAGGCGATGTGTTGCGAAATTTCCTGGATGAACAAGTACTTAGGATTGCACAACAACAAGATCAGGATGCAAAGGTGATCTGGCAGCTATTATCTCCATTCGTAACCCTGGAAGGAACCAAAGAACCTTTATCGGAAGTCCAGCTGAAAACTCGATTGCCGGACCTGGATGATTCATTGATCCATCGAACTTTGCAAGCTTTTTGGAAGGGAAGAATTCTCCGTTACAACGAGCAGGAAGAAGTCTATGAAGTCATGCACGATTCTCTGGCCGGACAGATACATGCCCGTCGTACCGATGAAGAGATTGCACTATTGGAAGTGCAACGCCTGGTAAAGAGTCAAACCATACTCAATGCACAAGCCCGAGAATATTTTTCCGAAAAGCAGCTGGACATGATCGCTCCTTATCGAGAGCAACTGATATTAAGTAAGGAAGAAGAGCAGTACTTGAGAGACAGCCGCAAGCATGTAGATCAGGAAAAGCGTAAGCGCAGAAATCGATTGCGATGGACCGTTTTTGGCGTCATTACCGCTTTAGTGATTATGGCAGGCTTGACGGTATGGGCATTGGACCAACAAAAGATAGCCAATAACAGGTCTGATGAATTAGAAGAGCAGAAAAACGAACTGAATCAAACACTTACTGAACTAAAAAACGAACAAGCAAGAAGAGCCAAAATTGAATTTGAAAACTTGACAAATAGAGCTCGCGAGATATTAAATGTTGATGGTTGCCCAAAAACCATTTGGGAACAAATGGATTCCATAGCTGGAGTCTACCCCGACATTAATGCTTTTACGGATACACTGAATAGCATCGAACCGGAATTGTTGAAAATATCAGATTGTTTGCCTCAAGAAAACCAAGAATAATGAAGTGGTTTATAAAAAGGATAGCTATTGTTTTAGGCTGTTTATTGTTGCCTATTATTGGAATGGGACAGTCTACAAAGAAAAAAATGAAGCCGGTGTACTCTTATGAGGATGCGATAGAAAAGAGTGAAGCGGCTTTAAAAAGTCAGCAGTTTGGTTTAGCAATTGATTATTTATTTGCAGCACAAGCTTATCAAAAAGATAGTAGTCAAGTGATAAGAAATAAAGTGCTGATGGTTTTTGGCGAAATTGAAAAGTTGCGTTTAAAATCGGATAGAACGGCTAGAGAGCTTAGGCTTAGCCAAGTGAGCTTGCAAGACACTATTGCCTATTTGGATTCTATAAGAATGGAGTTGGATTCGAGTTTACTTGCAGAAAAAGAGGCTACAGCATTGGCATTTAAAAAAGAGCAAGAAGCCATAAATGCCAGAGATTCATTGATATTGGCAAAAAATGAAGCTGTGGAAAATTTAGAGAAAGCCGTACTACTTATTTCTGCTGTTGATTATTATAATGATAGGTTTGCACTTGCATTCAGAGCGGATGAATATTTTTTTATTGATAATCAAGGTAATGAAGTGAACGTTTTTGGTAAATGGAAAAATGCAAAACTGTTTGATCAGTATGGGCTGGCAGAAGTAATTGGATTAGATGATAATGAAAACTATATTGTTGACACCTTAGGGTCGTGCATGAAAGTTAGTTATCGAGTTCCCAAAGCAGATGAATCAAAAAGTAAAATAGAGGCTCTGGATCTGAAGTACAATATTGATAACATACGCTTGTATGAAATACCTAAGGATTTAAAGCTATTAATAATAAGAGGCAGTGGGATAGATAAAGTTGATGCTCCAAAAGAAGATGTCACCTCAATAGCTAAAAAAAAGAAGAGAAAGAAAGATGATGATTTAGAAGTAATTGAAGGACGAAAAGTATATAATCCTGAACTTGGATGGCGCTTATCTCAAGGAGATATCCAAATACCACAAGAAATTTCTAGCTTTCAAAAGCTTATGTATTTACAGTTGCGTGATTTAAGGAGTAAAAGTGTACCCACCAGTATCAGTAAACTAGAGAATCTATTGGTATTAGATTTGAGAGGAAATCAATTGGAAAGTCTGCCTTTAGGGTTAAAACAGTTAGAGCAGTTGGAGAGGCTTTTTCTTAATGATAATAAGTTCACAAGGATACCGACTTCAATTTTTAAGCTAAAAAGAATAACTCGTTTAGAGTTGAGAAATAATCAAATTAAAGATATTCCGGAGGAAATAATAGAATTGCAAGAGTTGCAACAACTTGATTTAGGGAATAATAAGCTGTCTGGATTTCCTTTTGAACTGACAAAGCTAGCTAAGCTAGAGGAATTATATCTTGACTCTAATGACATTGAGGAATTACCTGAAAAAATAAAAAACTTAACTCATTTAAAGATTTTGGACTTAAGAAGTAATCCCATAACTACTGATGAAAGGGAAAAAATAATTGCATACTTACCTAATACAATAATCTATTTTTAAAAGTAAACTGAATAAAGTGATGTCTGAAAAAGGAATTTTCTTTTTGATCTTGTTATTGCCATTCTGGGTGAGTTTAGAAGACCAATCTTCTGACCAAGAAGCCATCTCTATGGGCGACCAAGCCCTTAAGCAACAACAATTCGAAAAAGCGATCAACTACTACTTTGCAGCGGAAGCTTTTGATCCTGCAAAAGGTGATTTTGTAAAGCTCAAAGTTTCAAAAGCTTTTAAAGCCATACAAGCTCTAAAGATAGAGGCGGACAACAAAACCAAGGCACTACAACTAAGCCAAGCCGAATTGAGAAACACACTGGAAGAAGTAGATCAGGCACGCTCAGAAGCACAGTCGAATTTAGACAAAGCCAATAAGCTGATTGATGCCTTTTATTTTTATAAGGATCGCTTTGCTTTGGCTTATAAAGACAGTCGTTTTTATTACATTGATAAAGAAGGGGATGCGGTTGCTAAACTTGGGGGGTGGAACAAGGCAGAGCAGTTTGATGAACAAGGCTTTGCTAAAGTAGAAGAAGGTGGAAAAAAGTACTTTTTGGATACTTTGGGCCAAAAATACGAGCTTGCAAATAGCATAGAAGAATTGAATGAAAATACTTTAGCCTTGGATTTGAGAGGAAAAAAATTGGATTCTTTTCCGGAACAGATATTGAACTTCCCACAACTTAAATTGCTGTTTTTTAATCAGTCATCAACATTTAAAAACATACCCGATGAGATTGAAAAATTAAATCAATTGTATTTCTTGGATTTGTCGGGAACGGCCATCACTAGTCTACCAACAGAAATTGGACAATTAAGTAATTTGTTGAGTTTGAATTTGAGTTCTTGTTACAGTTTAGATAGTTTACCAACAGAAATTGGACAATTAAGTAATTTGCGAAATTTAGATTTGGGTACTTGTTCTAAGTTAAGTAGGTTTACCAAATAAATTAGATAATAAATTTTAAAATATTAACTTCGGCAAATGAGCCGGAAAAAACGATACATAAAGCCATTAAGTGAGGCTGAACGCTCCTTGCTAGAGCAAGGTAGAAAAAGTAACAAAGGTTACCAATTTCAAAATCGTTGTCATGCCATTTTATTGAGTGAGTCAGGAAAAACAGTAGCAGAGCTTCAAGACATCTACAGTGTGAGTCTCCACACTATTTACAATTGGTTCGACCGTTGGGAAAAGGGAGGCATAGAAGCCTTAGAAAATAAACCTGGTCGCGGTCGCAAGCCTGTGCTTAGGACTGATAATAAAGAGCATGTCAAAGCAGTAGATAAAGCAGTAGCCAAAGTCAATAAAAAGGGAGGTAACCTACTTGCTGAAATCGAATCCGAGTTAGACTGAGAAAGAGGTTTAAGCAAGAAAATTTTACGTACCTTTTTAAAAAAATTGGCTACGTCTGGAAACGAGGCCGCCGATTTATAAAAGTACAAGCGGATGCTGAACAAATTAAAGAAGCTGTTGAGACTATATCAACCTTTTTATTATTTGCTAATCAAGGACTTATCGATGTTTACTTTTGCGATGAAAGTGGTTTTAGTCTTCAACCCTATGTTCCGTATTGCTATCAAAAGAAAGGGACACAATATCCGATTCCGAGTAGCAAAAAGAAAGTAATAAATGTTTTGGGCTACCTTAATCCAATAACCAATCGTTTGATCACTTACAAAGTGCCAGACAAAGAGACTATGAAAAGTGAAATCTTTATTGAACTAATGAATGATTTTGCTGAGAAAATTGAAGGACCCACTGTCCTTATATTGGATAATGCACCATGGCATAAGTCCAAGTTGACAAAATCCATGTTTTCTCAATGGCAAGAAAAGGGCTTGTTTATTCACTTTTTGCCTGCTAGATGTCCGCATCTTAATCTGATCGAAACCTTATGGAGAAAGATCAAATATGAGTGGCTCAAAACAGCGGATTTCTACTCCGATAAAACGATGTTGAAAAAGCTTAACCATATTTTTAAAAACTACGGTAATGACTTTTGTATCAACTTTTCAATGAACATTTTTAAATCCAAATTTATTTGGTAAACCTACTTAAAGGGCCTACCGAAAGAAATTGGACAATTAAGTAGTTTGTTGAGTTTGAATTTGAGTTCTTGTTCTGGGTTAAGACTAATACCTGCTGACTATGATCAATCAAATAATCGGAGGATTTTGGGTTTGAATTCTTGTTATAGATTAGATAGTCTACCATTAGCAATTACACAATTAAATAGTTTACGCAGTTTAAACTTGAGTTATTGCGATAGTTTGAAGAGTCTGCCGTCAGAAATTGGGCAATTGAATAGTTTGGAAAATTTGAATTTGAGCTATTGTTCTAGTTTGAAGAGTCTACCAACAGAGATTGGGCAATTGAATAGTTTGGAAACTTTGGATTTGATGTCTTGTACTAGTTTGGAGCGTTTGCCATTAGAAATTGGGCAATTGAGTAGTTTGGAGGATTTGGATTTGAGACGTTGTTCCAGTTTGGAGGGTTTACCTCCAGGAATAGGGCAATTGAGTAATTTGGAGGATTTGGATTTGGGTTATTGTTCTAGTTTGGAGCGTTTGCCTCCAGCAATAGGGCAATTGAGTAATTTAGGGAGTTTGAATTTGAGTGGTTGTTCCAGTTTGGAGCGTTTGCCATTAGAAATAGGGCAATTGAGTAATTTGGGGGGGTGAATTTGAGTAGTTGTTCCAGATTGGAGCGTTTGCCTCCAGGAATAGGGCAATTGAGTAATTTGTTGAGTTTGAATTTGAGTGGTTGTTCCAGTTTGGAACGTTTGCCATCAGGAATTGGACATTTGAGTAGTTTGGAGGATTTGGATTTGAGGTTTTGTACTAGTTTGGAGGGTTTGCCATCAGAAATAGGGCAATTGAGTAATTTGAAGGATTTGGATTTGGGTTATTGTGCTAGTTTGGAACGTTTGCCATCAGGAATTGGACATTTGAGTAGTTTGCAGAGCTTGTATTTGAATGATTGTACTAGTTTGGATAGTTTGCCACCAGAAATTGGGC
>JBCBCD010000107.1:0-11853 GCA_038530915.1 Bacteroidota bacterium | reverse complement strand
AAACAACGTCTATTACAAAGAAGCTCAGAAGAAAAATTATATGCCAATTTATTAAGATTGAAATATGATTTAGAAGATTATACAAATGGTAATGAATATGATAAAGATAAATCCACGTCTTATTACCTAAGTGAATATTTGAAAATCACAGGTAGAAATCAAAAAGAATTATCTGCTGATATTGATGTGCATCCTACAAGATTGAGTAGAATATTGAATGATAACGAAAGACTAAGTTTGTCAATAGCTTACAGGCTAGAAAGACATTCAGGAGATATCATACCATCAATATTGTGGTGGAAACTAATTCAAAAAGATATAGAACAAGAAATAATAAAGGGTACAGAAGAAAAAGAAAAAGAGAAAGATCGAGTGAAGCATGTTGTATTCACGCGAGCCTGATCTATCTTCAACTCCCTAACCTCATCAACTAATAACCCAATAAACTAACTATCGCTTCATACAACAACTCAGCTTGTACCTCATAACCTGCCTGCCTAAAATGTACATAATCCACATACCCCAAGTCTTCATCCACCCATTTTTTCATACTGCCTTTGCCACCCATCACCTCATACCAATCCCAATAAGCAAAGCCATATTGAGTGGCCAATTCAATTAGTGCTTTACGGGCTGCTTCTCCATTGGGATTGGGATAACTTTTCTTCATATAGGCATCCGGAAGGGTAGTGATGAGTACGCTGGTATTGGGAAATTCAGCCTTGAGGTTTTTCATAAATCGATTGGCTTCTCGGATAAGATCTTGTAAGATGAATTTACGCTGTAATGCCTCATTTGTACCTAATGAAACAATGATCAAATCCGGTGCGATGACCTTCATTTGTGGCAACAACTCTTTGCATCGATTGAAATGAAAATAGGTGGTTCCATTCACTCCGGCCATATGGTACAATATGCCATTACGAAGGCTATTTTCGAGTATCATGCCATGTAGTTCGGCATAAGAGCCATTTTGTATTGGATCTACAACAACATCAAGCTCCGTTAAAGGAGGACTGATTTGAAAAGTAGCATGACTTTCTCCTTGATTTAAGAGTTGTACATGTGCTTTATCACTAAAGGCTTGAAAAGTATTAAAACTAGGATCGGGATTAAAAAAGAATGTCACCTTATCAAAGGATGGGGGAGGGCCAAATCTTTCTGTCAGTCTCAATTGAATAGATGCATCATTGGATGTTGTACGTATGCTCATCCCACTAATGCCAATGGAAAGATCGTTTTTTTGAAAGACAGAACGTTTGGCTTCCCATTGAGTTGAACTACTTGTTTTGACATCAATAGGGTTGTGAGTATCCGCTTGTTTGGCTGGAAAAATCAATCCACGACCTCCATGACCAAATCTGCTTTGGAGCAAGTCGCGCATTTTACCAGTAAAAAAATCAGCTTGTATGTGGGAGTCACCAATGTGTATGATATTGACTTTTTGTTGTTGGCTGAGTTCTAAGGCTTTGATGCTTTGGATGAAGTTGTTTAGTGACTGAGGGTTTTGGATGGTGTTGAGGTCGTAGCGGATAAAGTCATAGGATTGAGATATAGATGGTATGCAAAACAGTAAAATGATAAAATAGATTAAAGTGATAAGCTTACCGATAATATACATACAATATTTAGTGAGTTTTTATTAACCGCAGAGTAAAAGGAGTTACGCAGAGTTAGTCTACTAGCACAATAACTCTGCGTAACATTGCGTAACTCTGCGGTTAAAAATTATAATTCTTGTAATAAATAATCCAGAATATAATTACCAACCACTTCAGCTCCTTTGAAGTTAAAGTGCGTATAGTCGGGATTGGCTAATTTCGGACGTTTATTATGCACCCAATTGACCATGGAACCTTCTCCGCCCATTGCTTCATATATACTGAAAAAGGCGGTATGGGTTTCCATCGCAGCATCTTGTAAGGATTGACTGATAAGAGCTACACTGGGGTCTGTACGCATTTGACCCTCTATTTTTCTAGCTACATCGGAAGGGCCAATTATTAGTATGCTTACTCCTGGCATAGCAATTTGAAAATGACGAATGGTCTCTATCATATCTTTTTTATACCAGCTTAAATCTTTTAAGTCAGGATCTGTAACATTCAATCCAAATTGTAAGATGATCAGGTCGTAATCCATGTATTTTTGAAAATCCCTCAAGACGGGTTCGCTAATGTATTTAAGACCAGGCCCCATATTTCCGCGAGAAGAGAAATTATCGAGTATTACTCCCGACTCACTTTCAAGACTAACTCCATAAATCGGCATGGATTTGGGTACTTCAAAATTTACCGTCAACTTTTCTGTTGTCTGATTGAATAGTTGCGTCTGATTGACATAGCTATTGTATTTCAAAGCATGGAAGGTATCGGTATCACTTGTTCTTACCCTTACTCTCCCGACCGTTTGATCATAATTCAGTGTATCATTAAAATTAGGGGTACCATAGAATAGTCTGGCCCCGGCAAAGGTTTTTACAGTTGAAAATAATTTACTAGGCCGATAGGATACCCAAAAAGAATAATCAGGAGGTGTTATTACAACACTATCCCTGCCGGTACTATCTATTTGGATAGTATCAATTTTAGGTTCTGCACTGGTCAGGAAGTATTCACCAGAAATGCCTCTACGTTTGGCTTGTGTATTTTTTCGGCCAATATAGCAGTGGTACCAATTCTTAGAATAAAAATGGCGTATAGATCTCCTGAAGCCACTCGTTTTTGAAGTTATGGGCATAAAACCGACTCCACTGCCTCCAAACCTACGCTGTAAACTATCCCTAACGGTTTGACTTATTAAATCCCCTTCAATAGAAGAGTCTCCAAAATATGCGATGCGGATTTGTCTTTCTGAGGTTTCTATCGAACTAAGGAATGAGTTCAAATATTCATAACCTGAATACGCTTTGAGCTTAGGAGGCGAGATATAAGACAATACAACCTGTGGAGAATCAATTTGAGCAACGGATGCAACGGTTACACTGTCTTTTTTGACAAAGCTAGTATCTATACCAATAGAATCAACAGCTAGTAAAGGAGAGTTATAGGTTCTAAAATTTTGCTGCAAAAAAGGGTATGCTTCATGAAATAAAGGATAAGCCAGCAGCATTAGCCCTGCCAGGAAGATAGTGGTAAAGGCGGCGATAAATGGCTTCCAATTCATATTAGCGCGTAAGGTGGATATGACTGAAGTTTTAAAATTCAGTCATTTCTTTTGTTGAGCTTAAAACTAATAAAATTTTATTAGCTTATCTACTTTGAGCAGTACAACAACAAAAGATTTACAAAGTATTTGAAGTGCATGAAAATTATTTCTGTTAGAGAAAATTTCAGCTATAAAGAGGAGGCGATTGCTTAGTTGTAATAAGGCTGGAAGTTGATATCCCTAGGTTGAAGCGTCAAGGATCTATGAAATTAAGTTATGAGATCGGTATATATAACCCTTGATATTGAATTTTGTCCATAAATCTTTTTGCATCAATTTTTCCAAAAACCAGAGCCCAAGTAAGGTGTTGAGAGAGAAGACAAAAATTGACACTAAAATGAAAAACAATAGAAGGTCTTCTTTTCTACCTGTCCAACCATTTGCCCTAAAATGACTTCTCATATGAAAAATATACAAGAACATTTTAATGAGAATGAAGATTTGGCTTTGGTTTCATTTAGTATTGATCCTACCTATGACGACCCAGAGCGCTTAAATGCTTATGCTGAGTCTTATGGGATCAATTATAGACAATGGAAGTTGTTGAATGATTTGAATGAACAAACAATATTTGATTTGTCAAAAGAATACAAAGTTCGCGCATTTGAAGAGATGTTTGGTGAAGAAAGAAACTTAGTGCACGATGGGACTTTTGTTCTTATGGATAAAAAGGGGAGAGTAAGAGGTTATTATGATGGCCTTAAGCAGGAGTCGGTAAATCGACTAATAGAGGATATAGAAAAATTACTTTGAGATGTTTAATAGAAGCGTAGTGTGAAAAATACATTTTCACACTACGTTCTTTAGTCTATTGACCTAAATCGTTTCTTCTTGTAGTTTCAACGATTTTAGGTACTTATTTAATCGCTCCATAGGTCTGACAATAGCCACTCTTCCAGAGCGTACAAATTCATAAATTCCAATTTCTTCTAATTCCTTTAACAGTGCTTCTGTTTCAGTTTGATGACCCGTTTTTTCAATAACGATATATTCGGGTTCTATCTCAAGTATGCGCGCATTGTGCTTTCTAATCAAAGTTTCCACTTTGGTAGAATTGGAGAAAACGTGAGTAGGCACTTTATATAAAGCAATTTCCTGATACACGATTTCATTCGTCTCATAATAAAATGCTTTGAGAACGTCTACCTGCTTTTCCAGTTGGGCAACCAGCTTTTTGACTGTATTTTCACTCACGTTTATTACAATAGTGAAACGGTGAATTTCAGGCATTGAAGATTCAGAGGTGGTCAAACTTTCAATATTGATGTGTCTACGTGTGAAGATAGAAACAACCCTAGAGATCAATCCGGTCTGATTTTCTGTAAAAACCGTTATGGTATATTCTTTTAGTTCAATGCTCATGACTATTGTTTTTTGATGGGTTCCAAAACGATTTCATCTACGGCATAACCTGAAGGTACCATAGGGAAAATATTGTCTTCCTTTTCTACCATCACATGTAATAAATAAGGACCATCATGTTCCAACATTCGTGTGATACCCTCTTTCAATTCTTCAGGTTTGCTGATCTTATGACCAGCTACTCCAAATCCTTCAGCTATCTTAATGAAATCAGGGTTTTGAAGTTCAACCGAAGAATACCTGCGGTCAAAAAACAATTGTTGCCATTGACGTACCATACCGAGGTAGGTATTGTCCAGCAAAACAATTTTGACTCCCACATTCCACTGTGCACACATACCCAGTTCTTGTATCGTCATTTGGAATCCTCCATCACCAATAAAGGCAACTACTTCACGTTCAGGATTGGCCAATTTAGCTCCAAAGGCAGCAGGTAAGCCAAATCCCATGGTACCGGCACCACCAGAAGAAACCCATTGGTTGGTACCTAAATATTCGTAATAACGAGCAGCAGACATCTGGTGCTGACCAACGTCTGTTGCAACAATAGCTTTACCGTGAGTCAAATCAGATACCGCTTTTACCGCCATACCCATTTTGATTTGGTTGTCGGCTCCAGGGCCAAAGTCTTTAGTGATGACTTTCTCGTATTCAATTTTATACATGGCTTCAAACTTAGCTGTCCATTCAGGATAAGATTTTTTTGTTACCAACGGAAGCAGTTGTTTAAGCGCCAGTTTAGCATCAGAAAGTACAGGCACATGAGCATGTACATTTTTATTAATTTCTGAAGGATCAATTTCAATATGGATAACCTTAGCTTGTGTGGCATAACGGCTTAAATCTCCTGTTACACGATCATCAAATCGCATGCCTATGGCAATTAGAACATCGCATCGGTTTTGCATCACATTAGGCGCGTAATTGCCATGCATCCCTAACATTCCCATATGAAGGGGATGATCAGAAGGAATAGAAGAAAGACCATGGATGGTACAAGCCAATGGGATACCCGTTTTCTCTACAAAAGCTTTAAACTCTTCTTGAGCATGAGCTATTTGAATACCATGTCCAGCAAGAATCATAGGTTTTTCAGCATTATTGATCAAATCAGCTGCAGCTTTCAATGATTCCGGATCTGGTTTTGGATATGGATTATAAGATCGTATAACAGGGCGTTTGCTGTAAGCGAAATCAAATTCCTCGATCTGCGCATTTTTAGTGATGTCAATAACGACAGGTCCTGGTCTTCCTGAGTTGGCAATGTAAAAGGCTTTAGCAAAAACTTCAGGAATTTCTTCAGCTTTGGTGATCTGATAATTCCACTTTGTCACTGGCATCGTACAGTTGATGACATCTGTCTCTTGGAAAGCATCTGATCCCAACAGTTTCCTAAATACTTGCCCCGTAATACAAACCAAAGGCGTTGAATCGAGCATAGCATCCGCTAAACCAGTCATCAAATTGAGTGCACCTGGGCCAGAAGTGGCCATACAAACGCCAGTTTTTCTGGTAACTCGCGCATACCCTTGAGCTGCGTGAATGGCTCCTTGCTCATGTCGAGGTAATATGTGTTGCAAGCGATCTGTATAGTAATAGAGTGCATCGTATACAGGCATAATTGCACCACCGGGATATCCAAAAATGGTATCCACCCCTTCAGCAAGAAGGCATTTTAATACGGCTTCAGCACCTTTCATGGTTTCGGTGGCAACCGCTTGAGTCGGATAAGTCTGTTCTTCCACTTTTCTAGTCATGACTTATTGATTTTAAAATTCATCCGTCACACATCCTTCACTTGCGGAAGAGACGGTTTGAGCATATTTTTTTAATAAACCCAGCTGATAATTTGGCTTTGGAGCTTTCCAGTCAGCCCTCCTTGATTCCAATTCTTCAGCACTTATTTTTACTTCTAATACATTATTTTCTGCATCAATTACGATATCGTCTCCATCTTTCAATAGACCAATAGGGCCTCCCACTTGTGCTTCCGGTGTAATGTGTCCTACAACGAAGCCGTGTGTTCCTCCCGAAAATCGCCCATCTGTAATTAAAGCTACATCATTGCCTAGGCCTTCACCCATAATGGCAGAAGTAGGTTTTAGCATTTCAGGCATACCTGGACCACCTTTGGGACCAGAATATCTAATGACGATAACATCTCCAGCTTTGATTTCTTTGTTAGTGATGGCTGCGTTAGCTGCGAATTCACCATCAAAGACTCTTGCTTTTCCTTCAAAATGTGTACCTTCTTTTCCAGTTATCTTTGCAACCGCACCTTCAGGCGCTAAGTTCCCATAAAGTATTTGTAAATGACCAGTAGCTTTAATCGGTTGGTCAAATGGCATGATGATTTTTTGATCTGCATCTAATGGTCTTGCCTCTGCAAGGTTCTCTGCCAGTGTTTTTCCGGTAACTGTCATACAATCACCGTGAAGGTAACCTTCTGCTAATAGAACCTTCATTACAGCAGGTACTCCACCTACATGATATAAATCTTCCATCACATACTTTCCACTAGGCTTCAGATCTGCAATGAAAGGTGTTTTATCACTAATACGTTGAAAATCATCTAAAGTTAAGTCTACACCTACAGATTTTGCGATTGCTATCATATGTAGCACAGCATTTGTAGATCCTCCAAGAGCAATGATTACTGTTAATGCATTTTCAAATGCTTCTTTTGTCATAATATCTCTTGGCTTGATGTCTTTTTCCATCAAGTTGAGCAAGAATTTTCCGACACGTGTACACTCTGCTTTTTTCTCTACTGCATTGGCAGGAATTGAAGAATTATAAGGTAAACTCATACCCATCGCTTCGATAGCAGAAGCCATTGTATTTGCGGTATACATTCCACCACAAGCACCAGAACCAGGACAAGCATTCCTGATTACTTGCTTGAAAGTGTTTTCATCTATGCTACCTGCAATTTTTTGTCCCAAAGCTTCGAAAGCAGAAACAATATCTAACTTCTTATCATTCAGACAACCAGGACTGATCGTACCACCATATACCAGAATGGAAGGTCGATTTAATCGACCCAAGGCCATCATTGCACCGGGCATATTTTTATCGCATCCTACTACTGTAGCAATGCCATCATACCATTGAGCAGAAACAACGGTTTCAATAGAGTCTGCAATAATATCTCTTGAAGGAAGAGAAAAACGCATACCTGCGGTTCCCATGGAAATACCATCACTTACACCTATGGTGTTAAAAATTAATCCGATGAGGTCTTTGGTTTCATTTACTCCTTCCTTCACCCATGCAGCTAGCTCATTAAGATGCATATTACATGTATTTCCTTCCCATCCGGTACTTGCTATGCCTACTTGACCTTTTTGCATGTCTTCATCTGTCATGCCAATACCATATAACATGGCTTGAGCTGCAGGTTGAGTTTCATCTTGAGTCAAGGTCTTACTGTACTTATTCAATTCAGGCTTCATACAATTAGTTATATAGCTTTGATTTGATTGAAATATTAACTAAAGGTAAATTCAAGCCTGATTTAATACGAACAAAAAAAATGAATAGTTACGAGCCTTAGAAGGATGGGTTTTTCTTGTAAGTATTTGTAGGTGAGTTGTTTAAGTGTCCTGTTCTTACGAGATAAGCAAAAGGTAGATTGTTGTATTTTGAAGATAGTGCTGGCCAATTGGCCAGCACTATCTTCAAAATACTAGAATAATAGTCCTATTCTAATCCCTGCACTTAATTGCAGCAGAGTAGTATTTTCATCTTCTACCTGTTCATTGATGCTGTTTATAAATTCATTTGCACCTTCCCAAATAACAGAAGGGAAGTATCGAATTTGAGCAATAGGAGTAACGGTAATAAACTCTGAAAAACCAATGTCAAAGCCAATTCCTCCACCAATACTAAATGTCAAATCATTAGAGCGAAGCTCATTTTCAGCATCACTCAGCTTACCCTCAAAATAGTGAAGGCCCGGTGAAACATTTAAGAAAAGACCTTTTTGCAGGCTGGGTCCTTCTTGGTAAAAAGTTGGACAGGTACAGTCTCCTTCAAGATTGAGGAAATAGATATTGGCATTTACCAAAAAGCTGTAGAAAGTAGAGTTTAATTCTATTTCGTCAGGAAGAATTGTCGTGCTAAAGTTGCTGTAATTGAATTCGGGCAAAAAGTCTATGCGAGTACTTTCCAATCGAATCCAATAATCAACGCCAAATGAATAACCATCATTAAGCAATTGATTGTCGCGACCTTCTAAATTGGCTAAAGAGGACAAGGTCCATTTTTCTGCATCATTACCAACTACTTTTGCATTGAAGCCGATTTGTGCCTGAAGTTGGATGTTAAGTGCAATAAATAGGAGTAGGAATAAATATCTCATGATTGAATTTTGAATATATTTTGTTAACGTCAAAAACTAAGTTTTGATTGGCTTTGTTAAGAAAAAAAATTTAGAGTTTAAAAGCTTAGTGCTTAGAAGGTTATTAAAAATACCAACCTTCTAACCTTCTAAACCCCTTAACTCTTACTATCTTTGCGCGATTGTAAGGAAAATGGAAAAATTTAGAGATGAAGACAAAAAAAATTGAGCAGGACAAAGTTAATGTAATTACGCTTGGCTGTTCAAAAAATTTAGTGGATTCCGAAAACATCATTACTCAGTTGCAGGCCAATGCTTATGATGTAGTACATGATAGTAATGACGAGGATGCAAATATAATAATCGTAAATACATGTGGTTTTATTGATTTGGCAAAAGAGGAATCGGTGAATACCATTTTGGAATATGCTGAAGAGAAAAAGGCCGGGAATATTGAGAAATTATACGTTACAGGTTGTCTTTCTCAAAGGTACAAAGACGATTTGGAAGTAGAGATTCCTGAAGTAGATGCCTATTTTGGTACGCTGGAATTGCCAGCTTTACTTTCTCGTCTTAATGCAGATTATAAGCACGATTTGATAGGAGAGAGGGCGATAACTACTCCACCTCATTATGCCTATCTAAAAATATCAGAAGGCTGCAACCGTACCTGTTCTTTCTGTGCAATTCCTTTGATGAGAGGAAAACACATTTCTAAGTCTATTGAAGATTTAGTATTAGAAGCTTCTAATCTTGCAAAAAGAGGGGTAAAAGAACTGATGCTCATCGCACAGGAATTGACTTACTATGGTTTGGATCTATATAAAAAAAGAGCCTTAAGCGAACTGTTACATGCACTGGCTGATGTGGAAGGAATAGATTGGATTAGACTACATTATGCTTATCCCTCAAAATTTCCGACAGAAATTTTTGATGTAATGGCAGAGCGAAAAGAAATCTGTAACTACCTCGACATGCCCTTACAACATGCCAGCAATTCAGTGCTTGATCGCATGCGCAGACAAATTACACAGGAAGAAACAAGAGAATTGATTAAAATAGCCAGAGAAAAAATACCTGATTTGACGCTTAGAACCACCATGTTGGTTGGTTTTCCTGGCGAAACAGAAGAAGAGTTTCAAGAACTTTGTGACTTTGTAGAAGATATGGAATTTGATCGATTGGGAGTTTTCCAGTATTCTCACGAAGAAGACACGCGTGCTCATGATTTAGAAGACAATGTACCAGCAGAAATAAAAGCAGAAAGAGCCAATCGCATCATGGAAATCCAGCAAGAAATTTCTTACCAAAAGAACCTCAAACATGTTGGTAAAACCTATAAAATACTGGTTGACCGCAAAGAAGGAGGTTACTTCGTAGGACGTACTGAGGGAGATTCTCCAGAGGTGGACAATGAAGTTTTGGTCGATGCTCAAAAACACTATTTGCGAATCGGTGATTTTGCTACAGTGAAGATTGTAGATGCAACAGATTACGATCTGATGGGAGAGCTGTAATTCATTTTTCATTGTTCATCATTCATCATTCATCATTCATAAAGGATTGTACATAAACGATGAAAAATGAACAATGAATGATGAACAATCATATCAAGTAATTCATTAGTAACTTATGGAAAGCAACACTACATTTTTAGATAGAGCTCAGAATCCTATTATTCAGGCATTGATAACCATAGTAGGTATTATATTAGTCATTTTAGGGAGTAAGATTGTGGCAGCAACAGGTATAATTGAAGTATCGGAACGTTTTCCGTGGATGACAGCTGCATCCTTCTTATTGTGTTTCGCCTTGTTCAATAGCGTATTCTCTGTTTCAGCAGAAAGTATGTTGAAATATTGGAGCAGGTCGATTTATAGTTTTATGGGTTTGGCATTTATTTCAGGCTTCTTGGCGTATCTTTTTTCTTCAAAAACCTTATATGAAGCCGGATCTTATTGGTGGATATACATCGTGGTATCAATTGGTTATTTGGTGTTCATAGCGATGATGGCCTTTATGAGAAAAATGGTAGAATTTGCACAACGTGAAGAATGGAACCGCCCAAAAATAACCTCCAAAAAGCGGAGGCCTTAGAAAGCGAATTTTACATTTAGACAGATTAATCCCATAATTTCACAAGTAATTTTTTACTTGTGATCTACAATCATACACTTGAAAACTATTGTCGCAGTAATGTATACCTTTTTAACTCTGAACAACCAAACTGAGCATATTTAATAGAGTCTCCTTTTATTAGTACTTCATTCAGTTTTGGTGTGCCACAAAAACTATATTCGGGATGATCGCAAGAGTTTTCCAAGATGATTAAACTATCACTTTTCACAATAAATTTTCTGGGATGAAGAGATAAGCTACAAATACCTAATATTCCTTCCGATTGAAATTGGATAATGGTCGGATCCTCAGTATTTATTGTATATGTCCCTTTTTCTCTTAACTCAACGCCTTTTTGAAAAAAATAATGGCCATCTTCGATTAAGGTAAGTGTATCAAATGGTAATTCATGTGTGTATGTTAAGGTTTGGTTTCGAATTTCTATCAAAACGTATTTACCTGTTGGAAGCGTTGGATAGTCTACAAAAGAAAAAGCACTTAAAATAAAACTCGAAAAAATAAGTAAAACTGTACTTCTCATGATCAATATTTTTATAAGGTTTATTATACTGATGCACTAATGATGAGAATTACATAAAGCGTTTACTTAGATCTTTCAAAAAAGTAAGAAAAATACACACAACAAGTATCAAACATTGTAAGTGTACCATCCTTTTGTAAAGAGATGACTTTTTCAGGTTCAGTAAACTCATTAAGTTGAGTACCTACACTATTTAATTGAATCACATCTTGAATATTGACATTTTGATAGGTCAAGTAAGTACCTTTTTCTACTATTGTATTTTCATTGAATAGTACAAAGC
>JBCBCD010000106.1:10048-11890 GCA_038530915.1 Bacteroidota bacterium | reverse complement strand
TGCAGATACCTTGTAAGCAATCCTGGCTGGGAAATTGGCTTTAATGACACCGGTAATAATGTTTACCGAAGGACGCTGAGTCGCTATAATTAGGTGAATACCTACTGCTCTGGCCAATTGAGCCAAACGACCGATCGGCATCTCTACTTCCTTACCAGCAGTCATGATTAAATCGGCAAATTCATCAATCACCAATACAATGAAAGGTAAAAAACGATGCCCGTTGTTGGGATTCAATCTTCTTTTTACAAACTTCTCATTGTACTCTCTGATGTTTCTGGTGGCTGCTTTTTTGAGTAGATCATAACGATTGTCCATCTCTATACAAAGTGAATTCAGAATGTGAATTACTTTGTTGGTCTCAGTGGTAATGGGCTCTTCCTGTCCAGGAAGAATACCGAGGAAGTGTTTTTCCAAATTAGAATAAAGGAACAATTCCACCTTCTTAGGATCTATCATGACCAGCTTGACCTGCGAAGGGTGTTTTTTATACAACAAAGACATCAAAATCGCATTAATACCGACCGATTTACCTTGTCCGGTAGCACCTGCAACCAGTAAGTGAGGCATTTTTGCCAAATCCACTACAAATACTTCGTTAGAAATGGTTTTACCCAAAGCAATAGGTAAATCCATTTTAGCTCGCTTAAATTTATCAGACATCAATACCTCTTTCATAGAAACGATTTGCTTCTTGGTGTTGGGAACCTCAATACCAATGGTTCCCTTACCTGGAATAGGAGCGATAATCCTGATTCCTAAGGCTGCCAAACTCAAGGCGATGTCATCCTCCAGATTCTTAATCTTGGAAATACGCACACCAGGTGCGGGAATAATTTCATAGAGGGTAATGGTAGGACCAACCGTCGCACGTATTTTAACGATCTCAATTTTGTAATTGAGCAGCGTTTCTATAATCTGATCCTTATTGGATTCCAATTCCTTACGGTCGATTTCTACCTTGCTGTCACTGTAATCATTTAGTAGAGCCAAAACTGGATGTTCGTAAGAAGAAAGTTCTAGCGTAGGATCATAAGGCTCAGTGTGATCTACATTTTCCTGTCTATTTAGGAAATCAATATTAGGATTGTTGGCAGGGCCTGGGCCTATTCCTTCTTCCAGCTCAGTCTCAATCTCTAGTTCTGCATTTTCTGGATTAACTACTACTTTTTCTTTTTTCTGCATTGGAATATCATCCAATGTGAAAGCCAATTGATCAGATTCCTCATCAGAAGTGCCGTCTCCTCCTTCCGGTAACTCTAGAGAAGCTTCGTCCTCTAATTCAGCTGCCAACCATGCTTGTTCTGCCGCCAAAAGTGCATCTGCATCAATTTCACCTTCTAATTCATCTACTTCTTCTTCCTCAGGAACAGCTTTGCGCTTTACCATTCTCTGGCGTGCTCTCCTACCGTCAAAAAGGGATAAGACATATTCTCTTATCTCTACTATCCATTCATTGAAAGTATTTTCATTAAAGTTAGGATTGAAAATCCAAACGACATATGCAATAATGATAAATAAGAAAAGAACAACCATTCCTGCAGTCCCCACAAAGTTCTGTAACCACGTACTAACGCTTTGTCCAAAAGCTCCTCCCCATGGGAATTGAGCGGCAGATCCTGCCAGGAAGCTGAATAATACCGACAAGATGACCATTCCCAAAACAGCATAACGGATTTTTGCTATATACCTCTTTAAAGGTGCCCTTCTGATCCAATTGATTCCCAAAGCGACAAGTAAGTACACCAAAATATAGGAAGGCAAACCAAAACCCCAATAAAAAAACATATTAGAAACAATGGCTCCCAGACGTCCCAGCCAATTGGCCATTTGCAAATCGCT
>JBCBCD010000106.1:2728-10038 GCA_038530915.1 Bacteroidota bacterium | reverse complement strand
GTGCGAAAAATAATGACAACACACCGGCCAGCTTGGGTAACCTCTCATCATTAATCCCTAATCCTAATGTTAATTGTCCCTTTTTCTTTTTCTTACGTTTTGCCATTATTTGGAGTTAAATATCTTTTGTTTGTTCACCAAATCGATTAGAATCATCGATCTGCTAGCGAAATAAAACAAATTTTGCAAACAAAAATAAACATATTGAGGACTAAATGCGAACAATTTGTATTATTAATACCAACAAAACATATACGCAGTATGCAAATATCAGTAGAAATCAGCCTTTATCCCCTCACTCAGGTTTATGAACAACCCATATTAGAATTCATTGCAGCACTTAATAAGTTCCAAGGTTTATCAATAAAAACCAATAATATGAGTACTCAAATCACAGGGGAATACGATATGGTCATGGGTGCTCTAACAGAATGTTTGAAAAAGACTTTTGAAGACCCAACTACCTCTATCGGACTAATCAAGATATTAAATAAGCCAGTAGAAATTTAAGCCTATGAATCCAAAACTCATTCAAAGACTAAGGGCAGAAACACCCGGTGCTGCCAAAAGAATACACTTGAATAATGCAGGGGCTTCTTTTATGCCCGATTCAGTCATACATGCCATTAAAGAGTATATCCAACTAGAGGCTGTAGTGGGAGGCTATGAGGCCCACAGTTTAAAAATCGATCATTTAAACTCCTTTTTCACTTCATTAGCAACGCTTTTAAACACCCAGAAAAAGAACATTGCCTATGCAGCAAGTGCTACCGATGCTTACAATAAAGCGTTGCTATCAATAGACTTCCAAGCAGGAGACTCAATAGTAACCACTGAGGATGATTATGTTTCTAATCAAATTGCATTCTTACAGCTTACAAAATTCAAAGGAGTTAAGGTATTACACGCTCGTACTCATCCTACAGGAGGAGTTGATCTGGAAGATATCCACAAGCTTATTAGCCAGCATCATCCAAAATTAGTTGCCGTTACACATGTACCGACCAATTCGGGTTTGGTGCAGGATGTACAAAGTGTTGGTGAATTTTGTAAAGAAACGGGAGCCTTTTATCTAATTGATGCCTGCCAGTCTGCCGGGCAACTCCCACTAGATGTAAAACAATTAAACTGTGACTTTTTAAGCGCTACTTTTAGAAAATACATGCGTGGTCCCAGAGGCACAGGCTTTCTTTACATCTCCGATCGCATTTTAAACTCAAATGCTCAGCCTATGTACCTGGATCTTCACAGTGCAGAGTGGACAAGTTCCAATAGTTATGAAGTTAGTAAAGATGCCAAACGATTTGAATTATGGGAAAGACCACATGCCTTGGTTGCAGGATGTATAGCTGCTGCTGAATTGATCCTTGAGCTCGGAATAAGCAATATTGAAAAGCAGGTAAAATCCATTGCTGCTTATACCAGGGCACAACTTGAAAAATTAGAAGAGGTCACTGTGCTTGATCAAGGAACGGAATTATGTGGGATTACTACCATAGCTGTGAAAAAACAAGAAGGTGAACTTTTAAAACAAAAATTAAGGGACAAAAACATTAATACCAGTATTGTATACAAAAGTTCAGCCCACTATGACTTTGAAAAAAAGCAAGTAGACTGGTGTTTGAGAGTTTCACCACATTATTATAACACTAAAGAAGAAATTAATGAGTTTGTGGAAGTGTTGAAAAAAACTTTAAACTAAAACCAACAATTCCAACAAATAAATTAAAATATTTTGTTTTACACATTATTTGTTTTATATTGTGGCAGGAATAAACAAAATTTATAACTTTTATAAGCGTATTAAATATGATTCGTGAAGACCGCTTAGAGCTAAATGAAAGATTTGTAAAAGTATTTCAATTATTAGAAGAGCGAGGAGATATCGTAAAAAATGATCGTGGTGGTCGAGGTATGGGGGATTTTGCAGAAAAGCTTTTGGGCAATCGCGCTTACGGGCACATCATTCGTGCTTTTTTAAATCCAGATGATAAGAGATGCATTGATTATCGCCATGCCAGAATACTATGTCAAGAATACGGTGTCAATGAATCATATATGCTTGATGGTATTGGAACTCCATTTGGAATGGATCTTGCTATGGAGGAAAATGGTTCTTACGAGGTAGATAGCAAAGGAAATATTTTGTTGACTACTGTTGAAGCTTTCGCTGGTACGCCTGTAGATGCAGGTTCTTTCGTTAAAGAAGATGTAAGTTACTTCAGTATACCTGGTTTGCCCGGTTCCGGTTATGTTGCTTTCCCAATTAATGGTAACAGTATGGAGCCTGTCATCCAAAATGGCGATTTAGTCATTTGTCGAGCAATCAATAGTTTAAAAGAAATACACGACAACAGAATATATGCGGTAAAGAATAATGGTTCTCTTTGGATCAAGTATGTACAGAAAATTGAAGATCACAGAGGAAGGATTAGTAATCTAAAATTAATTTCTGCCAATCATTTAGAACATGATCCTTTTACCGAAGAAGTTAACGAATACACTAGGTTATACGAGGTCATAAGGAAAGTAAGTGACCTATAACTAAAAAAAAGAAAAGGCCAGATCGTACGATCTGGCCTTTTCTTTTTTTAGCTGGCACTCCTATGTTTCATACACTCATACAAAATGACCCCGGTCGCTACCGATACGTTCAAAGAGTCCGTCTCACCTACTTGTGGTATAATAAATCTATGATCCGCAACTTTGGCTATCACCTTGCTAATTCCTTTACTTTCTGATCCCATAACTACTGCTGTAGGTAAGGTAAAGTCCATTTCATCAATCGTTTGCTCGGCTTTCAGATCGCTCGCTAACACTTGAAAGTTAGACATTTGCAAAAACTCAACCGACTTTACTAAACTTGAAGTTCTACATACCGGAATTTTACCCAAAGCACCTGCTGAAGCCTTAATGGCATCAGCACCAAGCATAGCATTGCCTCTATCAGCCATCAAAATGGCATGAACTCCAAATACTTCTGCTGTCCTTGCAATGGCACCAATGTTTCTGACATCTGTAATACCATCAATTACCAAAATTAAGGGAGATTCGTGTTTATCCGTTAATTTAGGAATGAGTTCTTCTATCGCTTGGTATTGTATAGGTGAAACGTAAGCAATAATCCCTTGATGATTTGCGCTTACCATCCGATTCATTCTCTCCTTGGGGACATACTGAATGGGAATGCCAAATTGTTTCCCTAATTGACGTATTTCCTTTTCAAACTCTCCTCTAATGCCTTGTTGTAAAACTATTTTGTCTATCGATTCTCCACTCTGGATCGATTCAATTACCGGATGACGGCCAAATATCAAGTTTTTCTCTTCCATAGAAATGTCGCCTATTATTAAAAATTAAATTTAATGCTACTTTCGCTGAGCTTTTTGCAATTATATGACGTTAACTGATGCGATAATTCCACACTTTTGAATCCAATCGAACAAATAAATTTCCTTATTCAATGAATCTGCAAAACCATTCGTCCTTGCTTCAAACAAAAATCAGTCTTTGTCTACTAATATCACTCTTTTTCTTTTCTAGTTTAAACGCACAACAATTAGCCAAACCTAATAGAAACCCCACAAGCTATTTACAAAGCAATTATGCTAAATGGAACTTAAAAGAATCAGATGTTAAAGACATTGTAATTAAAAACCAATACATATCTACTCACAATGGAGTTCAACATTTTTATTACCAACAAAGATATGAAGGAATTGAAATTTACAATGCCATTTGGGGAATTCACTTAGCATCCAACGGAAATGTAGCATATAATGCGGTTAATTTCGTTTCTGATATTGAAGAAAAAATGATTGGAAACATCCCTATTGTTAGTGCTAATGAAGCACTACAGTTGGTGGCCTATACTATGCAGCTCAATGACCTAAGTACCAAATTGGAATTAACAACCGATGAACCTCATTATAAAGTTTATAAAAAAAATAATGATCTGGATTATGATGTCCAGGTTAAACTGCATTATTATCCTTTTCAAGAGGGCAATTATAAGCTCAGTTGGCAGGTTGATTTTGCCCCCAAAGGCAGCAATGCATATTGGGCAGTAGAAGTAGATGCAACTGAGGGAACCATTATACATCAATCCAACCTTGTTCAGGAGTGCGCTCCTTATCATCTAGGAGGTCGTACTTTGCCTCACAATCATGCGCATCACCAAATGCATTTTGAGGAAAGCACAACAAGTAATGAAATAGGTCCGGCATATAGAGTTTTTCCATTGCCACTGGAAAGTCCTAATCATGGTGAAAGAGAACTTCTTTTCGATCCATCAGACAGAGCAGCTTCCCCTTTTGGATGGCATGACATAGACGGACAAGAAGGTGCCGAGTTTACCACAACGAGAGGAAACAATACTCATACTTATTTTGATGCACAAGCTAACAACGAACCTGATGGAGATGAACCAGAAGTTGGAGATTCTTTAATCTTCGATTTTGACTTCAATCCTCAAGCCTCTCCTACAGTTAATAAAAATGCTGCCCTGACACAATTGTTTTACACCACCAATGTCGTACATGATGTTATGCATTATTATGGTTTTGATGAAGCTGCGGGAAATTTTCAAGAGAATAATTATACGGATGAAGGTGTAGCCGGAGATTTCATTAATGCAGAAGCACTAGATGGTGGAGGTATTAATAATGCCAACTTTCTAACGCTAGTAGATGGACAACAGTCACGCATGCAGATGTTTCTATGGAACAGAACTTCGGAAAACAGATTAATCATCAATTCTCCCAGTTCAATTGCAGGTGGTATTTTCGCAGGTGGAGCAGGATTTGGTCCATCATTGGATACTGCTGAAGTAACTGCCGAAGTAGCGATAGCTCGTGATGGAAGCCGAAATCCCATTTTAGCTTGTGAAACCATCGTAAACGGTGAAGAAATAGCCGGTAAAATTGCTATTGTATCAAGAGGAGATTGCTCCTTTAAGGAAAAAACCTTGAATGTAGAAGCGGCAGGAGCCGTTGGTATAATCGTTGTTAACTATAATGATCAGGCTATATTCTTAGGAGGCGATACTACTGCTCCAAATCCTATCATTCCAGGAGTAGGTATTGCCAGTAGTGATGGAAATAGATTATTTGCTGCATTGAATACCGGAGAAAGAATTAATGCCACCTTAACGGCACCAAATACAGCAAATAATGGTCTAGAGATTGATGGAAGTTTTGATAATGGTGTAGTCGTACATGAATACGGCCATGGAATTTCTACCCGATTGACTGGTGGTGCTCAAACCCGTTCTTGTCTTTTCAATGACGAACAAATGGGTGAAGGCTGGAGTGATTTTTATGCGCTTGCACTTACTACTCTTGCGGATACTGAAGAGAATCGAACCAGAGGGATTGGTACTTATTCTGTAAGAGAATCGACTACTTCAACTGGAATCCGACGCCAGCCCTATTCTCCTAATTTAGCATTCAACAATCAAACCTATGTTGATATCATTAATACAGTACAAGCGCCTCATCCGGTAGGAGAAATCTGGGCAACAACCTTATGGGATCTATATTGGGCCCTGGTTGATGAATATGGATTTGACGAAGATGTTTATCTGGGCAATGGTGGAAATAACAGAGCGATACAATTGGTAACAGATGGACTAAAGCTTCAAAGATGTTCACCAGGTTTCCTTGACGGTAGAGATGCTATCTTAACAGCTGATCAGTTGACCTATGGTGGCGACAATCAGTGTTTGATTTGGGAAGTCTTTGCCCGTAGAGGTTTAGGCTTTAGTGCTATTCAAGGAATAACAGATGACAGAAAAGATGGCACGCAAGCTTTCGACATTCCTCCATCTTGTATAAGTACAGTAAAAATCAACAAAGAGGTAACACCCACTGTTTTTCCCGGTGATCCTATACAAGTGCTGCTTACTATCAGAAATGATAAATCAACCACTGTTACGAATGTAGAAATACAAGATCTTCTTCCTGAAGGCACACAATTATTACAAAACTCTTTGGCTCAAGAAGTAAACTTTCGTCTTAATGGAAGAACGATTAACTTAAACGTGGAATCACTGGCTCCTGGTGAAGTAAGAACCATAGAATATACCTTGCTCAGCTCTCCCATCATAGGGTCCAACGAACTTTTCTTTGACGGATTTGAACAGCCTGGTTTTACCTGGAGGCGTTTGGCCATCGAAGGAGCTAGTGGTTGGAGAAGAGTGTTGGATACCATTACACAAAATACGGTTTATTCAGTTCCAAGTACGATTGTTGAGAACAAGCATACGCTTACATTGGCAGTGAATGTTTTGGTTGAAGGCACATTTCCGGCCTTTAAGTTCAAGCATAATTATTCTACAGAGGCCATTAATGATTTTGGTATAATAGAAGTAAGTACGAATAGAGGTCTTACTTGGGAAACGCTTGAACAAAACGAATTTCTGAGAAACGGCTATTCTCACACTATACCTTTTAATATCTTTTTTGCTGAAGAATATGGTTTTTCAGGAATCAACGACACCATATTCGAAACCTATGTCAACTTAAATAAATACTTAGGCGAAGAAGTTAGAATCCGATTTACCTTTGAAAGTGATCAAGAGCCTATTGATGTAGATAATCAAGAACCTTATGACAGAGGAGAAGGCTGGTGGATAGATGATGTAGAGTTCCTGAATCTTAGTTTTTTGAATACTGAAGCTTGTATTTCTACTGCTCAGGGTGATGCAGCCTGTGCTGCCGCTCCCAATATTGGTACTGCCTTAGAGAGTATTGAAAATGCCGTTACCAATGTTGATGAGATTAAAGAAGAAGCACTACAGCTTTCTGCTTTCCCTAATCCTGTAAAAGATAACATCAATTTAAAGGTGACCGCATTGGAAAGTGGAAGATTGACCATGAGTTTGTTTCAAGTTAATGGTCAATTGGTCAGGCAAAATCAAGAAGACATCCTTAATGGATTTCAACTGCTCAATTGGGAAGTTGGAGATATTCCAGCCGGAGTATACTGGTTAAAGGTGGAAACAGCACAAGCAGTTAAGACCTTGAAAATAGTTGTACAAGACTAGTATATTAGAGTTATGGCTGCGCGCGACTGCGCACAGCCATAACTCTAAAAAAATGACTGCTCTTTTCTCGCCATTCTCCTCAACAATGGACTACATCTATACCTTTCCTCGTGATATTCGGCATAAAGCTCATCCATTCCATCTACACATTTTTGAATGCCTATTTCATCTGCCCAGGCTAAAAGGCCTTTTGGATAGTTTACGCCTTTTGTCATGGCTAAATCAATATCTTCAGCAGAAGCAATGTTGAGATAACGTGCATCCG
>JBCBCD010000106.1:0-2718 GCA_038530915.1 Bacteroidota bacterium | reverse complement strand
GTGCATCCGCAGCTTCGTTGATCAACATTAAAAGAATCCTATTTAAGATTTGTTGTCCTTTGTTTTCATCCTTCAAAGGAATTTCTTTCGCTGCATTATCAGCATAATCATAAAAACCCTTTCCAGTTTTTCGACCTAAAAAGCCAGCCTCCACTAATCTTTTTTGAGTAAAGGAAGGACGATACCTGGGTTCGTAGTAAAAAGCTTTAAAAACCGTTTCGGTAACTGTATAATTCACATCATGACCGATATAATCCATTAATTCAAAAGGCCCCATTCTAAAACCACCCAATTCTTTCATTGCCCAGTCGATGGTTACAGGCTCAGCCATTCCTTCTTCATAAATTCTTACCGCTTCACTATAAAATGGACGGGCTACTCTGTTTACAATAAACGCAGGAGTATCTTTTGCCAATACGGTTACCTTTCCCCAGTTTTGTATCAGTTGATTTGTCTTTTCTGTAATGAGTGGGCTGGTTTGTATTGCAGGTATTATTTCAACCAGCTTCATCAGAGGTGCAGGATTAAAAAAATGAACACCTATAACTCTATCCGGTTTTTTACAAGCACTTGCAATGGAAGTGATCGATAAGGAAGAGGTATTGGTAGCCAAGATACAGTCCTCTTTCACTATATCCTCCAGGTGTTCAAATAGGTTTTGCTTTGCATCAATGTTTTCCACAATAGCTTCAATGACCAGACCCGATTCGCCACAAGAGAATATACTACTATCATAATGAATTCTACCCTGTATTGCCCCAGCTTCTTTTACACTCAGTCTTTTCTTTTCAACTAAGCGATTCATTATCTTTTCTATGTATTTTTTGGCCCGATCCAGTGCCTGTGGATTGCTATCATTCAGATGTACAGTATGACCTGCCATAGCTGCTACCTGAGCTATTCCTGTACCCATGGAGCCGCTACCTATGATTCCTATTTCCATTGAATTTGGTTTGTTGCGATTAGGCCACAAATATAATAGGAGGATTTGTTTTATTTCTTTAAATGTTTAAACATGAGTCATACTGAATTTTCGATTAAATCGAAAACTTGGGATAACTCATGTTTAAACTCTTACAACATAGTTATTTATTATCCTGCTTCGCAAATACCTTTTTCAGCAAATCAGTAGGACGTGCATTTACATTTTTCCGAATGTTCAATTCTTCTTTTACTACCATATCAAAAAGACCAGCCAATGCTCTTGTAGTTACATAATCATCCAAATCTGGGTTGGCCTTTTTAGTAAATGGAATTTTATTGTAAGCATTGACCGCATCTCCCCATACTTTACGAGCATCAAATTTATCCAACGATTCTGTAATTACAGGATTGAATGCTTCATAAAGATTGGTATAAGTTGCCCCCTTTAAATAAGAAGTAGCAGCTGTATCTGCTCCCATTAAAATTCCTAATGCATCTTCAAAAGTCATTTCAGTAATCGCTTGAACAAAAATTGGAGCTGCTTTTTTGGCAGCATCTTCTGCACCGCGATTAATTTTCATGATAATGTCTTCCTCCAAATCACTGAAACCTGGAACGCCACGAAGTTTATTGGCAACAACCTGTGCTTCTTCGGGTAATAAAATCTTATAAGCACTTGTGTAATACCCGTCTGTTTTAGAAAGGCGTTCGGCACCCTTTGTGATACCCAGCTCTAGTGCTTCTTTCAAGCCTCCACCAATTTGTGCAGAGGTAAGCTCTTCACCATCTCCCAGTCCCAGTATTTTTTTAAATGGGTTCTGTAACTCAGCAGATGAACAAGCAAACAACTGAATCATTAAAAAGAAAAGTAGTGATTTAGTACGCATAATATTTTATTTGTATTTAGTGATCAAATGAGTCAAGTAGTCTTTAGACGTAGCAAATAACGGCATGGATCTCTAAAACACTATTATAAAATTGTTAAATCCTCTTTTATTGCTATTCAACTAACAAAATTCTAAGAAGAATGAATGCTGCTTTTTCTCTTACAACTCCAAAAAGCCCCCTCTTCTAGCTCCTCCACCTCCTCCAAGTCCACCTAAACCTCCTGTCCCACCAACTTCAACTTCCACGTAAGCACTATCCACCCTCCCTGCTAAAGGTGGGTTCATTTTTCTTACTCTAACTTTTACTGATTGAACCAATTCAAAAAATTCATTGATCCGGTCAGCTATAGCCTGAGCCAATTTTTCTAATAGTTGAGAACTCTTTTTCATCTCTGCCTGACAAATGAGATAAATGGTTTCATAATTTACTGTTCTCCTCAAATCATCTGTTCGTCCTGCCAGGTTTACCGCCATTTTTACATATACATCTAGAACAAAATGATTGCCCAGTTCTTGTTCTTCCGGATAATAGCCATGATCTGCTATGAAATGGATTCCTTCTAAAGCTATTGTAGTCATCGTTTTGTAGTTTATGGGTTTATTAGTTGATGGGGTTAGAAGTTTGAACTAATAACCTTATAATATCATATACTAATAAACTAGTTTATTCATTACAATGCCATAAATTAAGTAATAAAAACCATCAAGTTTAAAAGAGGTTTGCCCTCGAACCCAATAATAATTACATTTGCATTTAAGGTACTACTATCAGGTGCCTAAAGTAACAACAAGAGTAATTTTCCTAACCGAAATAAAGATAAAATACCTTTATGATAACAACCAACGGTAAAGCAGATGTAGGTTTAGATGCTTACAGAAGCAACAAAGAAGATAGATTTCAGGGACA
>JBCBCD010000105.1:0-11903 GCA_038530915.1 Bacteroidota bacterium | reverse complement strand
CGACAAAAATGATACTTCCGGTAGTACGGTTTCTTCTGTATATATCCACAAAGAGTGGCTTTGTAGTACGAATCACTACTCGAGCAATATCATTCATGCCAATATTCAAATCCTCTTGATTTCTGTGAAGGGTATTGATATCGAGCTTGTATCGAATTTCTTTTACGATACATCTTGCATCTTGCGTTGTATGGAAAATAGCATACTTCCCTCTAAGTTGCAAGGGTTTTTCGTCAAACCAACACAACATTACCTCTAAATCTTGTGTGACTTCCGGCTGATTATTTTCTCTTACAATCATATCTCCTCTACCCAAGTCTAGATCATCTTCTAAAAGAACGGTGACTGACATAGGAGCATGCGCCTCTTCCAACTCGCCATCATAACTATCGATCTTAGCAATTTTTGAACGAAAACCGGAAGGCAACAACATGACCTGATCCCCTTTTTTCATAACACCACTGGCAATTCTTCCGGCGTAGCCACGATAATCGTGGTGTTCACCTGTCTCAGGTCTGATGACATATTGTACCGGAAAACGCATATCAATAAAGTTGTGGTCGCTACCGATGTGAATATTTTCCAGATAATACATCAAAGTAGAACCACCATACCATGGCATGTTCTTAGATCTGTCAACTACATTATCTCCTTTAAGAGCAGACATAGGCACAAAGTGAACATCTTTGACATCCAACTTATGTGAAAAACCAGAAAACTCTTCTTTGATTGTTTCATACGTTTCTTCACTAAAATCAACCAAATCCATTTTGTTGATGCAGACAATCAAGTGAGGTATTTGCAATAAAGAAGCAATAAAAGCATGCCTTCTTGTTTGCTCTAATATCCCTTTTCTGGCATCAATTAAAATAAGAGCAACATTGGCAGTGGAAGCTCCGGTTACCATATTCCGAGTATACTGAATATGGCCGGGCGTGTCAGCTATGATAAATTTTCTCTTCGGCGTGGCAAAATATCGGTAAGCTACATCTATAGTAATGCCTTGCTCCCGTTCAGACTTCAAACCATCTGTCAATAATGCAAGGTTGATCTCCGACTCACCTCTCTTTTCACTGCTGGTTTTGACTGCTTCCAATTGATCTTCAAAAATAGATTTACTATCATACAACAATCTACCGATCAAAGTACTCTTACCATCATCCACACTTCCCGCAGTAGTAAAACGAAGTAATTCTGTATGTTGATTGCTCATTAATTATAGATTTTAATTATTCAATTAACCAGGCATTGTATTCGGTAAGTATTCTTCAACTCAAAAGGATTTAAGTTTAATACTAATAAAGGGGTTACCCCCTTAGACCCTTAGACCCTTAGACCCTTAGACCCTTAGACCCTTAGACCAAAATACATCCCTTTTTAATTGAACTGTACAGTTTATGATTAAAAATATCCATGCTTCTTACGGTCTTCCATTGCTGTTTCTGATCGTTTGTCATCGGCTCTACCACCACGCTCAGTAATTCGGGTAGTAGCTACCTCATCAATAATTTGATCTATGGTAGTCGCTTCAGATGGCCAAACTCCTGTACAGGTCATATCCCCAATGGTACGACAACGCACCACCATTTCTTCGACGACTTCATCAGGCTTTCTTTGAATGTATGGTGTATCCGCAAGATAAATGCCATCACGCTGGAAAACATTACGCTTGTGAGCAAAATACAAGTTGGGCAATTCTACTTTCTCCATCGCCAGGTATTGCCAAACATCTAATTCTGTCCAGTTACTGATTGGGAAAACTCTAAAATGCTCTCCGTAATGTTTTTTCCCATTGAATAAATTCCAGAGTTCTGGTCGTTGATTCTTAGGATCCCATTGACCAAAATCATCTCTGTGTGAGAAGAATCTTTCTTTAGCTCTGGCCTTTTCTTCGTCTCTACGGGCTCCACCTAGAGCTGCATCAAATTTCCCTTTTTCTAATTCGTCTAGAAGAACTGCTGTTTGAAGGCCATTTCTGCTAGCGTTATACCCTTTTTCTTCAGTTACTGAGCCTTTATCAATAGCTTCCTGGACGGAGCCAACAATTAACTTTACGCCCCACTTTTCCATCATTCTATCTCTAAATTCGATAGTTTCAGGAAAATTATGTCCCGTATCAATGTGCAATAATGGGAATGGAATTTTCGCAGGATAAAAGGCCTTAACAGCCAGGTAGGTCATTAAAATGGAGTCCTTACCCCCTGAAAACATCAATACTGGTTTTTCAAACTGTGCGGCTACCTCTCTGATTACAAATATGGATTCCGCTTCCAGTTCTCTTAAATGATTGATCTGATAATTCAGCATTTGAGCAATAATTTATTGTTGTCTTTGGATGTGAGGCAAAAGGAAGTCATAAACTGCCATTGTTGCCTCTTCAATAGTCATTTGGTCCGTCTTTATTTCTAAGTCGGGCTGGATAGGTGCCTCATAAGGTGAATCTATTCCGGTAAATCCTTTAATCACACCGGATCGAGCCTTTTTGTAAAGACCCTTAACATCTCTACTTTCACATACTTCCAATGGCGCATTTACATAAATCTCGATGAAATCTTCTTCACCAATAATTTCTTTGGCCATCGCTCTAATCTCAATCGTGGGACTGATAAAAGAGTTGAGGCTTATTATGCCTGAATTCAAATATAATTTGGCTACCTCAGCAATCCGTCTGATGTTTTCATGACGATCTTCTTCGGTAAAGGTAAGATTTTTGTTAATGCCTGATCGAATGTTGTCTCCATCTAATACCTGTGCAAAAAAGTCATTGTGAAACAACAAGCGTTCGACATTCTGCGCTATGGTGCTTTTCCCAGAACCAGAAAGTCCTGTAAACCAAAGCACCTTACTTTTCTGCTTAAGTTTTTTTTCCCTTTCTACTCTCGATAAAAGTTTATCAAAAATAGGATGTATGTGTTCAGCCAATGTTTTTTGTTTTTTACAAATATATAAAACGTATAAATTATTGACTGATCATTCCAGATTCTGCTTCTTGACGCTTAGATAAAAATTTATTAAAAAAGCCTCTTGGTAATGATTGCCATGCACGTTCATGTAAATAATAAATAACAAGTTTAATGATTAGCTCTAATCCGGCTACCAACCCTGACTTAGCAAGAGCTCCCTCACAGTTTGTTTGGGAAAACACAGTATAAGCCAATGAAAAAGTGGTAGTTGTAGCAATTAGCCTCCATGTAATTGCCTTTAAAATACTTCTTAACTTTGATTCCTTTTCCATATTATTATATGAACATTTGTTTATAAATAAATGCTTACGAAAATTGTTACATTAATAAAATTAAAGTAATATTTACCTTTAGCGCACAAATCTAATAATTATATTCAAAATGACAAGAAATCTTTATTAGTTGATTAAAAAGAAGGGTTTTGAAGTTAAAAAAATGTTATTGGGTTGTGGGTTGGTGGTAAAACTAAGACACCATAACCTATAACCAATAACCCATGACCTATGACCTATGACCTATGACCAAAATGTCACAGCATAGTTAGCATTCAATAGGGGTATTTTTAATTAGTGAGAACTTAATATCTTTGCAAAATGTATTTGATAAGTAGTTTAATAACTTATTTTGATGATAGCTCAATCGTAAGTTTTACTACAAATGAGTTGCATTTGGGTGTAGGGTTGAGCGTGTAGAGTGTAGTGATTAATACTTCTAAACTCTGCATACTCAACTGGAATAATTCATAAAAAATAGCCGTATTAAGTTATCGAACTTAATTTTGGAACTACTTCTTAGAAAAAACTTTTATAGTTGCTATGATTGAAACGCTTAGGTCAATATTGAAAGAACGTATTATGGTCATCGATGGTGCCATGGGAACCATGATCCAGCAGTATAAATTAACTGAAGCGGATTATCGTGGTGATCGTTTTACTGAACACCACAAAGACATAAAGGGCAATAACGACATCTTGTCAATTACCCAGCCTCAAATCATTCAGGCCATCCATAAAGCTTATTTAGAAGCTGGAGCCGATATGATTGAGACCAATACTTTTAGTGGTACAAATATTGCACAAGCAGATTATGACCTGGAAGATTATGCTTATGAAATCAATTATGAATCAGCAAAAGTAGCAAGAAGGGCAGTTGACGAGTTCATAGCTAAAAATCCAGGTGAACAAAGATTTGTAGCAGGTGCAATGGGGCCCACTAACCGTACAGCTTCTATCTCGCCGGATGTAAATGATCCCGGGTTTAGAGCAGTCACTTTTGATGAATTAAAAGATGCCTATTATACACAAGCTAAAGGTTTAATTGAAGGTGGCTCAGACATCTTGTTGGTAGAAACCATTTTTGATACCTTGAACGCGAAAGCAGCGCTTTTTGCCATCGATTTACTCATTGAAGAAACAGGCAAAGAAATTCCAATTATGGTTTCGGGTACCATTACTGATGCGAGTGGTAGAACTTTATCCGGTCAAACGGCTGAAGCATTTTGGATTTCTGTTTCTCATATTCCATTGTTGAGTGTAGGTTTAAACTGTGCATTAGGTGCTCAGGAGATGCGTCCACACGTAGAAGCATTATCTAATATTTCAGATTGTTTCATTAGCGCTTACCCTAATGCAGGTTTACCCAACGAATTTGGTGAATACGATCAGCAGGCCGATGAAATGAAAGAGTATATCCGCGATTTTGCATCCAGTGGCTTTGTAAATATTGTAGGTGGATGTTGTGGAACTACTCCTGATCACATAGCCGCTATGGCTGAAGGAGTAAAAGGCATTGTACCAAGAGCAATTCCTACAAAATCAGCATTCAGTATGCTTTCCGGTTTGGAACCTCTAATCATCCGACCGGAGACAAATTTCATCAATATTGGTGAGCGTACCAACGTGACGGGTTCCAGAAAGTTTGCCCGTTTGATCAAATCAGGTGATTATCAGGAAGCATTAAGTGTTGCCGCACAACAAGTTGAAGGAGGCGCACAAATTATTGATGTCAATATGGATGAAGGTTTACTGGATTCCAAGCAAGCGATGGTAGACTTCCTAAACCTTGTCATGGCGGAACCTGATATTGCTAAGCTTCCCATCATGATTGATTCTTCAAAATTTGAGGTAATAGAAGAAGGTTTAAAATGTGTACAAGGAAAATGTGTTGTCAATTCTATCTCACTGAAAGAAGGAGAAGCAAGTTTTATTGAACAAGCAAAGACAGTAAGAAGATATGGTGCCGCTGTTATAGTAATGGCTTTTGACGAAGAAGGTCAGGCAGATACTACCGAGCGCAAAGTGGAAATATGTAAAAGAGCCTATGATATTCTTACGCAAGATGTAGGATTCAGACCAACGGACATCATCTTTGATCCTAATATTTTTGCTGTAGCTACGGGTATTGAAGAGCACAATGCATATGCAGTCAACTTTATAGAAGCAACCAGACAAATTAAAGAGCTGTGCCCTGGTGCTAAAATCAGTGGTGGTGTCAGTAATATTTCTTTTTCCTTCAGAGGCAATAATGTAGTACGTGAAGCTATGCATTCTGCTTTTTTATACCATGCCATCAAAGCAGGTATGGATATGGGAATTGTTAATGCAGGTATGATTGAAGTATATGAAGAAATCCCCTCTGATTTGTTAGAAAGAGTAGAAGATGTTCTATTCAATAAAAGGGATGATGCAACCGAACGATTAACTGAATTTGCTGAATCCTTGAAAGGCAGTGGTGGCAGAGTAGCAAAGAAAGATTTGAGTTGGAGGGAAAATTCAGTAGAAAAACGCTTGCAGCATGCACTCATAAGAGGCATAACTGAATTTGTTGTTGATGACACTGAAGAAGCAAGGCAAAAATATCCTTCTCCATTGACAGTTATTGAAGGCCCTCTGATGGATGGGATGAATGTAGTGGGAGATTTATTTGGACAGGGAAAAATGTTTCTACCTCAAGTAGTGAAGAGTGCTCGCGTTATGAAAAAAGCAGTTGCACACCTTACTCCTTTTATTGAGGAAGAAAAGGCTGCCGGTGGAGGATCTAATAAAGGAAGAATTCTTATGGCTACCGTAAAAGGGGATGTACATGATATTGGTAAAAATATTGTAGGTGTCGTTCTGGGTTGTAACAACTATGAAATCATAGACATAGGAGTAATGGTTCCAGCCAATCAGATCCTTAAGACCGCTAGAGAACACAATGTGGATATTATAGGCTTGAGTGGCTTGATTACTCCTTCTCTGGATGAAATGGTTTATGTTGCACAGGAGATGGAAAGGCAGGGCTTCACCATTCCTTTGCTAATAGGTGGTGCTACGACTTCTAGTACGCATACCTCTATTAAAATTGCTCCAAAATACAGTCATCCGGTAGTCCATGTCTTAGATGCTTCAAAATCCGTTGCTGTTGCCAGTCAATTGTTGTCAGAAGATGAAAATACAAGAAGTAATTTTATCATCGACAATAAACAGAAGCAATTACGGATAGCTGAGTCGAGAAAAGGTCGACAGTCTGTAAAGAAATACATTCCTCTTGAAAAGGCTCGTAAGAATAAATTCCAGCTTGACTGGACCAACTACAAACCTTCGGTGCCAAAACAACAAGGTATTCAGGTATTTAAAGATTTGAATCTTGAAGATTTGACCGAATACATCGACTGGACTCCATTCTTTATGACCTGGCAGTTGGCTGGAAAATACCCAGCCATACTCAAAGATTCAGTAGTTGGTAAAGAAGCACAAAAATTGTTCAATGATGCACGAAGCATGCTCAGAAGAATCATCGATGAAAAATGGTTGACAGCAAAGGCAATAGTGGGGATATTTCCTGCTAATAGCATTCAAGATGATGATATTGAAGTCGACAATAATGGCCAAATGATCCACCTACATCACTTAAGGCAGCAACGTAAAAAAGCTCCTGGACAGCCCAATTATTGTTTGAGTGACTTTATTGCGCCAAAGGAAAGTGGCAAACAAGATTACCTAGGTGCTTTTGCCGTTACTTCCGGTATTGGTATTGAAAAATGGATCGCTCATTTTGAGGAGCAACACGATGATTATCACGCGATTTTGCTTAAGGCTTTAGCAGATAGACTAGCCGAAGCTTCCGCAGAGTACATGCATGAAAAAGTCAGAAAGGAAATCTGGGCTTATGCTACAGACGAGCAGCTAGATAACGATCAATTGATAGCAGAAAAATACAAAGGCATCAGACCTGCACCGGGTTATCCCGCTTGCCCTGAACATACTGAAAAAGCTACCTTATGGCAACTCTTAAATGTGGAAGAAGAGATTGGCATTAGTCTTACAGAAAGTTTTGCTATGTACCCGGCAGCTTCCGTTAGTGGTTGGTACTTTGCTCATCCGGAATCCAGGTATTTTGGACTAGGCAATATCTCAAAAGATCAGGTTAATGATTATGCAAAGCGAAAAGAGATATCAACGGCCGAAGCAGAAAAATGGCTTACACCAGTCTTGAATTATGATATTTGATAGAGCTGATACATCAATATTAGACTTCAATCTAACATTATAATAACTTACAATATTTACCGGCAATTTATTTGCTTCTAATAAAGGAGCCCTTTAAATTGCCGGTATACCAATCAACTCAATCAAACTTCTTCTTATTTCATTTTTAATCAATCGGATCAATGCTTACGATTTTGATCTAGGTTAACTATATGAGAATATGAAGATGTATTTGCTCTTAACAGTCTTATGGATCAGTGTGGTAGATTCTATTAAAACTCAGGTTATTGCTCAATGGAATTTTGAAAGTTTAAATACAGCGGTTCTAAGTTTACCTTATGAAGCCGAGATTTACAGTTTTAAGGTTAAGGAAGCTTATGCTCGCTTAGTAGGTGGCAATAATAATGGAAGTCCTACAATTTGTTCTGGAGATGAGTCTTGGTCCACTAATTTTTGGCCCACTCAGTCAACTAGAAACCCTAATGCTTATCTGGAGTTTTCAGCTACTGCCAATGATGAATACCGGTTTGTAGTTTCAGGTTTTGCCTTTCGATCTAATGTTTCTTCCTTAAATGGTCCCAAAAAAATGGATATATATTACAGTACAGATGGTTTCAGCAGCGACATCAACTTTTTGGGTACTTCCAGTACAAGCACATTGGGCTATTGCTATTCTTACAGCTATAGCATGGCCGTGGAAACCAATAAAGGTGGGAAGATAAGCTTTAGAATATACCCCTATCTCCAAAATGTAGCGGCCCAGGCTGCAAGTTTGAGAATCGATAATATTACCATTAGAGGAAGTAGTTTATTGCCAATTGGCCTTAGTCATTTCGATTTACAGTTAAACAATCAATCCATAATAGTAAACTGGTCCACATCCTACGAAAAAGATCAACAAGCCATTGTATTAGAAAGGGCAATTGACAGTCATCCATTTGAAGCACTCAAGACCTTTGATGCAGAGGGAAACAGCTTCACCCCAAAACACTACGAATACATCGATGAGCCTGTAGTATCAGGAGTCTATTATTATCGTTTAAAAACGATTGAAAACAATGGGAAAAGTAGTTATTCAGAAGTAAAAAGCATTAATCATATATCAGTTGACGTTAGCGTTTATCCGAATCCAATAAGTAATTATATCAATATTAAAGTTAGTAAAGATTACCATCCATTTGATGTGATTCTTTTTGATTTAAGAGGAAGGAAGCTCCTCGAAAAGAAAGCACTAAGCAATCATACGGCATTATTTATAGATAATTTCAGACAAAAAAAATTTCTACTTGTTATAGAAGGTAAAAGCTACAGAGGTAGTCACTTACTCATCAGGAAAAAATGAGCTTTTGTATAAGAAAAGTGTAAATTACTATAGATAAAATGTACTTTCTATGAACAAAACAAGTTTTGAGATTGTATAGAAATTAATTTGGATCATTTTAGAAAAAAAGAAAATAGGTGGGCTTGTATGAAGAAAGGTAGTATTGTGGTTGTTTTCTTTGTTTCTTCTTTTTTGTAAAGAATTATTTATTATTTTTGCCGTTATTATAATGTCAAATAGATTACCAAAAGTAAACATTTAATGTTATAACTTGTTTCTAAAAGTCCAATAAAGATTGCATAACAGAATTTTACCTGTTATATTGATATTGGAAATAACAAATAGACTATAATTATTCAATTATAAAGAATTTAGTTAGTTAATAGGGTTTTAGGTGTTTTTCGAAGGTCAGTGCAATCTTGCGCTGGCCCTTTTTTTTGCCTGGAAATTGAAAAGTTGTAAAAAAAATAGCCCGGTCAGAAACCGAGCTACAAATCCAACTTCAAAAAGGGGGGTATATCTTCAAGCTGCCACTAGCAACTGATTATTCAATATTAATTATGAACTATACTTTGGGAGGTATAATTAAATGCCAAGGATAATAAGTCGATGAGAAAAAAATGATTGTTATTGTAACGAATTGCACAGAATATGCCCTACAAAAGTAGGACCTATTTTACTGAATAGCAAATTCTTTTAATTATTCTTCTATATTTTTCATTTCAGAAAACAGATCTGCAGCAGCTTCCAACTCTTCGTAAAACTCCAATCCATACTTCCTGACTAAAGCATCTTTGACAAATCGGTATACCGGCATTTTATATTCTTTCCCTTTTTTGCAAGCTGCACTACAAATGTCCCATTCATCATAATTCAATACTTCGAAGCCATTTTTACGATTCTGAGTCACACGTACTGGATACATATGACATGAAATTGGTTTTTTGAAATCTATTACGCCTTCTTCATAAGCTTTTTCGATACCACATTTAGCTACGCCATTCTTATCAAATGTCATATATACGCATGCACCAGTATTCTCCATAAGCGTGGTTCCATATTCCTTAGGTTCATCGAAAAAAGTGAATAAGCCTTTCTCTTCAATGGTTTTTATACTTTTAGCTGATAAAAACGGCTTAACTTTTTCATAGATTGCTTCCAAAATATAGAGTTCCTCCGTTTCTAGAGGAGCTCCAAAGTCACCTTCCCAACAGCAAGCACCTTTACAAGCGTCTAAGTTGCACATAAACTGCTCACTTAGAACTTGTTCTCCAATAAGTTTATTTTCAATAATCAACATTCTAAAAAATCCTTTTAAGTCAACCCTCTTTCATTTATCGAAACAGAGAATTAAATGCACAAAAGTTGTATTTTCGCCCAAAATGATACCGATAGAATAGAAAATATAGATTTTTATTTCATTACTGATTAAAGGTATCATCCAAAACAGTAATTTTCTATTAATGGTCAATCATCTTCTATTCACAGATGTGTCAAAAATAAGCATAACTTTCCCCTGACTGAATGACCAATTAGAACTTAGTTTCAATTGCCATGTTTAATTGACAAAGCTTTTACTTTTACATAGATCATTTTAGACACACTAACTAATAACCAGGTTTCTTTCAAAGCGAAATTACTCTTTTTAATAACATAAATTTTCAATATTGAATGGATCCCCTAAAGCAAAAATTTTTCGAAAAGTCTAGTGCCTTAAAAACAGATATCAAATCCTTTCTAAAGGAACATGGAGGCAAAACAATTGACCAAGTAAGTCTTAAACAAGTATTTGGAGGTGCAAGGGGTATAAAAATGATGATATGGGAGCCTTCACAGCTAGATGCATATGAAGGCATAAGATTTAGAGGATATAATATTCCACAACTAAAAGAATTGTTACCTAAAGGTGCCGACGGCAAACAACCTCGCCCTGAAGGATTGTTCTGGTTATTGTTAGTAGGTGAAATACCAACCAAAGAAGAAGTCGATTGGCTAACTCAGCAATGGATGGTACGCAACAATGTTCCTCAACATGTTTTTGATGTTTTGGATAGTTTACCTACGGATACTCACCCTATGACTCAATTCTCTATCGCAATTGTTGCAATGCAAACAACAAGTGTTTTTGCAAGACGCTATAATGAAGGAATGAGCAAAACTGAGTATTGGGATGCTGCTTATGAAGATACTATGAATCTTATTGCTCGTCTACCTAGGGTAGCAGCTTACATTTACAGACGTACTTACCACAATGGTAAACATATTGCTCCTGATACTACTTTGGACTGGGCTGGTAACTTTGCTCATATGTTGGGTTTAGATCATGAAGACTTCAAGTCATTAATGCGTCTATATCTTACTGTTCATGCTGATCATGAAGGTGGTAATGCTTCTGCCCATGCTACTCATTTAGTAGGCTCTACTTTAAGTGATCCTTATTTGGCTTTGGCCGGAGGGATGAATGCACTTGCAGGCCCGTTGCATGGATTGGCTAATCAGGAAGTAATTAAGTGGATATTTAATATGCTTGATTCTTTGGGTACCAAAACACCAACTGAGGATCAAATTAGAGACTATGTACAAAGTACATTAGCTGCAGGAAAAGTAATTCCTGGTTATGGTCATGCCGTACTTAGACAACCCGATCCACGGTTTATGGCTCAAAAAGCCTTTGCAGAAGAATATATTCCTAATGACGAGATTGTACAGGTGGTCTGGAAAGTCTTTAATGTAGTACCTGATATTCTTTCAGGTTTGGGTAAAGTAAAAAATCCATGGCCAAATGTTGATGCTCACTCGGGTGCATTGCTGGTACATTATGGTTTGACAGAATACAGTTTTTATACGGTACTATTTGGTGTTTCCAGAGCAATAGGTGTTTTATCAGCACTTTGTTGGTCACGCGCCTTAGGCATGCCATTGGAACGTCCAAAATCGCTGACTTCAGCAGCAGCTATGGAACTGGTAAAATCATTAGAGGAAGCGTAGGCTAGTGGATGAGTATATGAGTTGATAAGGTTAGAAGTGTTATACTTCTTAGAGATAATGAAGTTGTTTAAAAATGTAGGTGTATAGCTGAAGGCAAAGGCTTGTGTATCAAGACGAAGTCATTTTTTCTTTTCATAGCCATAGCTATGGGAATAAAAAAGA
>JBCBCD010000104.1:0-11940 GCA_038530915.1 Bacteroidota bacterium | reverse complement strand
CATCACCTCACGGCGTGAGGTGATGAGTCTACTCTAATATTATTGATTTCAATAAATTAAAATTAATTAAGTGAATTTTTAATTGCTTCCCAGTGCTTCTACTTCGTCTATCTCCTTAGCAATAGGGTCTCCCAACACCCTGTAACCATCAGAAGTAACCAACACATCATCCTCTATTCGAATACCTCCAAATGAACGGTAGCTATCTAATGCGCTGAAGTTGATGAAGTCAGCATTGATACCATCTGCTTTCCATCGATCTATTAGCTCTGGAATGAAATAGATGCCAGGTTCTACTGTAAGTACAAAACCTTCTTGCAAAGTTTTTGCCAAGCGAAGAGATTTAAGACCAAATTGAGTGCTTCTTGTAAATTCAGCACCATAACCAACATGGTTTTCGCCTAAATCTTCCATGTCATGCACATCCAAGCCTATCATATGGCCCAGTCCATGTGGGAAAAAGAGGGCATGAGCACCTTTTTCAACTGCTGTTTCAGCATCTCCCTTGGTCAAACCAAGGTCTTTCAAGCCATCAAAAATAATTCTTGCTGCATTGAGGTGTACATCACGATAGTTAATTCCTGCTTTAAGAGATTGGATGCATTTATTTTCAGCATTTAAGACGATTTGGTAGATTTCTTTTTGCTGAGAAGTAAATTTACTACTCACTGGAACCGTTCTGGTAATATCTCCGGCATATTGCATGAGTGAACTGGCTCCAAAATCGCCCAATAACAATTGTCCTTCTTTTAATACATTATGGAAAGATTCATTGTGGAGGGTTTGTCCATTGATGGTAATGATACCACCGTAAGCCAATTGACATTCTTCATCAACTACTATTTGTTGAATAATGCCCCTTAGAAAAGATTCTTTCACCCCTTCTTTAGTGACTCTCATCACTGCATGGTGCATACGGGCACTAAGGTTAACCGCTTTTTCCATTTCTACTAGCTCTTCCTCTCCTTTAATCTCTCTTTGTGCAATTACTGCATTAATGAGACTCAAAGAGGCCTTTTGACTAACCTCATCATTCGAGTATCCTAATAATTTACTAAGTTTTAGGATAACCTCTCCTCGATAAGGTGGAAGATAATGGATATTTAGGTTTTTAGATTGTGCGTCATTTAGAACCTCCTCAAGTCTACTGTAAGGATGAGTATTGCTGATACCAATTTTCTCACCCAATTCTTGCATGGTGGGTTGTGGTCCCATCCAGACAATATGATCAATGCTAGCATCATTCCCGAATAAATGGGCATTTCCGCTTTGTGTATCTAAAACAATCGCCAGGTGTGGCATATTTAAACCAGCATAGTAAAGAAAGTTACTGTCCTGTCTAAAAGGATAATAATTGTCGTGATAATTGATGGGACTATGTTCATGGCCGAGCATGATGATCAAACCATCATTTATAGTATTCATTAATTCTTTTCTGCGAGCTGTATAAATAGAAGCTTCAAATAAGTATAAGGGTTGGCTCATTGATCAATATTATAAGTATTATTTTCTTTTATTTATTTCATCTCTTATTCTGGCTGCTTTTTCATAATTCTCTTCTGTCAAAGCTTTTTCCAACTCCTCCTCCAGGTTTTTCAAAGACATTGATGTTAAGCTTTGATCTTTTTGAGCTTTTGGAATGGGCTGAGATTCTTGGTTTTCATAATCCCAACTTACTCCTGCTTTTTCAAGTATGTATTCATAAGTAAAGATGGGGCAAGTAAATCTAACGGATAAGGCTAGTGCGTCGCTCGTTCTTGAGTCCATTTCTATGGTATCTCCATTTACATCAATACAAATTAGCGTAGCGTAGAAAATGCCATCCCTCAAATCAGAAACAATGATTTCTTGTAAGTTGATACCAATATGCTCCAAAGTATTTTTAAAAAGATCGTGCGTAAGTGGGCGATTAGGAGAAATCCCTTCTATGGCAACAGCAATAGCCTGAGCTTCAAAAGCACCTATAACAATAGGCAACCTCCTGGCGCCTTCTTCTTCTTTCAGCAATACAATATAACTGCCATGCTGAGCATCGTTTTGTGCCAGGGCCATTATATTCATCGGAATTTTTTGCATTCAGTCAAGTTTTAAATCAATCACACAACAGGTTTAAAATGGATCTATTTCACAAACTTAAATGTAAAAACGATAGTTGAATATTAAAGTTTGTGACTTACCTCTTAAAATTGAGAATGAAAATAAAAGGTACCGATACATCTCTAAAGATAGTTTTTTTCGCTTACTACAGAAATACAGTTGAACAAAAGTTGACTTAAGTAGTGACAAAAAAGTTGTAATAATTTTTAATATTCGCACTATTCAATCATTAAATACTTAATCATTCAAAACCATCAAAACTTTTCTTAAATGAAATCACCGAAACGAATTATCGGAACTGTTGTTTGTTTTTTCCTTTTGACCCTTGGAATTAATGCTCAATCCGACATACAATTGTTGAGATTCCCTTCCATTTCTCCTGATGGAAACCAAGTTGCATTTTCTTATCAGGGAGATATTTGGACTTCCAATGCCAATGGAGGTACTGCCATGAGAATGACCATACACGAGAGCTATGAAAGCAATCCTCAATGGAGTCCTGATGGTAAAAACTTGCTTTTTCAATCCAATCGATATGGTAATAGCGACTTATATGTTATGCCAACAGATGGTGGAGCTCCAGAACGCTTGACTTATTTTTCAGGTGGAGATGGTGCTGGTAAATGGATGACTAATGACCAAATTGTATTCTCAACCAGAAGAGCATTCGCTCAGGTGGAACGTGAATCAGAGGTCTATCAGATATCCCGCAATGGGGGTACTCCTAATAGAATCTTAGAATCGGTTGGTAATGCCCCTGCTGTTTCACCAGATGGTAGATACATAGCTATTACAAAAGGGAATTGTCGCTTGACAAGAGAAGCTTATCGTGGCCCTGCCAATAGAAATATCTGGGTTTATGATACACAAACCAAAACCTTCAATCAAATCACTACGGATGAAGGACAGGATGCGCTACCAGAGTGGGGAAGCAATAATGAGCTTTACTTCTTGAGTGCTCGTACAGGTCGTTATAATGTCTATAGTGCTAAGATTAAAAATGGTAAAGCAGAGGGCGACTTTAAGCGTGTGACTAACTTTAAAGATGAAGGCATTCGCAATTTTGATGTAAGTGCCAATGGTTCAAAAATGGTTTTTGAGCGTAAATCAGGTATTTTTACAGCTAATACTGATGGTAAAGGAGTTAAAGAAATTAAAGTAAACTTGACAAAAGATTATCGTTTTGATCCGGTTGAAAAAATGACACTTCGTTCTGGAGCCAGTGAGTATACTGTTTCTCCTAATGGGAAATACCTAGCTATGGTTGCAAGAGGAGATATTTTCACCAAACCAGAGAGCAACGAAAAACCAAGAGCAGTTTGCTTAGATGATCATACAGACAGAGCTCAGGATATTGTTTATTTAAATGACACCACACTTTTGTTTATCTCTGATAGAAATGGAAACAGAGACATCTTTATGTTGCAATCAGCAGATGAAGATGAACCAAACTTATTCAAGACTTTTAAGCGTTCTGTTAAGCAGTTAACAAATACAAGTGCAGAGGAAGGCAATTTGGTTTTATCACCTGACGGAAAAAAACTAGCATTTACACGTGGAAGAGGACAGTTTTTGGTAGCAGATATAGATTCTACCGGAACTTTATCTAATGAAAAGATCTTGCAAGACGGATGGGATACTCCAGGTGGTGTAAGTTGGAGCCCAGATAGCAAATGGTTGGCTTACAATATGAGTGATCTGGACTTTAATGAAGAGGTGTATATTCATGCTGCTGACAATAGCAGTCCACCAGTTAATGTCAGTATGCACCCACGTTCTGATTTTGGAGCAGTATGGAGTAAAGATGGTAGCAAACTTGGCTTTTTATCCAATAGGAACAATAGTGATAATGATGTATGGTTTGTATGGTTGAAAAAATCAGATTGGGAAAAAACCAGACGCGATTGGGAAGATGACGAAGAAGAAGAAAAGAAGAAGGATAAAAAGAAAGGTACTGAAGATATTGAAATCGATTTTGAAGACATCTACAAGCGCTTGCAGAAAGTAACCAATATGCCAGGTAATGAAGGGAATGTAATGGTATCCAATGATGGAGAAAAGTTCTTTTTTACTTCTAACGGAGGAAGCCGTGCTGGCTTTGAAGGAAACTCTTCTTTTTACAGCATCAAATGGGATGGAAGTGAATTAACAGAGTTGGTAAGAAATAGAAGAGTGTTTGGAGCACAATGGGATGGATCTGGGAAAAATATCTACTACCTTGCTTCTGGGCGTTTGAATAAACTGTCTGTAGCTTCAAAAAAATCTAAGACTATTCCTTATGAGGCGAAAATGAAGTTGGATCACATGGCTGAACGCAAACAAATGTTTGATGATGCATGGAGAGCAATGAATGCTGGTTTTTATGATCCTAAATTTCATGGAGAAGACTGGGAAGAATTGAGAGAAACGTATGAAGATAGAACCATTGCGGCTTCAACAGCGCAAGATTTCAGAGATATGTTCAATGCCATGTTGGGTCAATTGAATGCCAGCCACATGGGGATGTCAGGAAGAAATCCTGAAGACTTACAAGCGGATCGTACCGGAAGAATAGGTGTTGAAATAATGCCAATGGATAGAGGAGTAAAAGTTGTACATGTTGTTCCGAATACACCAGCAGATAGAGAAGCAAGCAAAATTGAAGAGAATGAGCTTATCCTAAGTGTAAATGGGGAGTCTATCGATCGTACAGTTAACTTTTACAGTTTATTGGAAGGTACTACCAATGAAAAGGTTTTACTGGAAGTACAAAATACTGCCGGAGAAACTCGTGAAATGGTTATCAGACCAACATTTACTATTGGTAGAGCTTTGTATGAAGAGTGGGTGAAAAAACGTCAGGAGTTAACTGAAAAATACTCTAATGGTCGTTTAGGCTATATCCATATTCAAGGAATGAACTGGCCAAGTTTTGAACGTTTTGAGCGTGAATTGACGGCTAGTGGTTTAGGAAAAGAAGGAATTGTAATCGACGTACGCTATAATGGTGGTGGCTGGACAACGGATATGTTGATGACTGTTTTGAATGTGAGACAACATTCTTATACCATCCCTCGTGGTGCAGCAGCAGATTTAGATAGAGAAAATAAAAAGTTCGCAAACAACTATCCATATGGTGAGCGTGTACCATTCTCTAGTTTGACAAAACCTTCAGTAGCACTTTGTAATCACAACAGTTACTCCAATGCTGAGATTTTCTCACATGCTTACAAAGGATTAAATCATGGTACGTTGGTAGGCGAGGCTACATTTGGTGCTGTTATTTCTACTGGTTCTTATGGGCTTAAAGATGGTTCACGTATTCGTATGCCATTTAGAGCTTGGTACGTAAAAGATACAGGAAAAAATATGGAACACGGACCTGCCGTTCCAGATGTTGAAGTATTTAATGCTCCTGATAGTAAGGCGAATGGAGAAGATCCACAGTTGAAGAAAGCGGTTGAGGTGTTGTTGGGAGAAATTAAGTAATTAAAAAAAAAGTTAATCGGCCGCAGCCGATTAACTTTTTTTACTCAAATAACGTTCCTGCTCTTCCAGGAGGAACGACCCCCAAGTGTTTAAATGCTTTTTCGGTCACTTCTCTTCCTCGGGGAGTTCTTTGAATATAGCCTTGCATGATTAAAAATGGCTCATAAACTTCTTCCAGAGTGCCTGATTCTTCCCCAACGGCTGTAGCTATTGTGGTAATCCCTACTGGCCCACCTTTGAATTTATGAATAATAGTAGAGAGGATTTTATTATCCATTTCATCCAAGCCATTTTCATCAACATTCAAGGCAGAAAGGCCAATTTCAGCAATTCCTTTATCTATGGTTCCATCGCCTTTGACCTGTGCAAAATCTCTTACTCTGCGTAATAAAGCATTGGCAATACGAGGAGTCCCTCGCGACCTGCCAGCTATCTCTTTGGCCCCTGCATCTGTAATAGGTACTCCAAGAATATCTGATGATCGTTTTACTATATTGATTAGCGTATGTGTATCATAATAGTCCAAATGACAAGTAATGCCAAAGCGGGCACGCATAGGAGCAGTTAATAAACCCATACGAGTGGTGGCGCCAACAAGCGTAAATGGATTGAGGTTGATTTGGATACTTCTGGCATTGGGACCACTATCAATCATGATGTCAATGCGATAATCTTCCATGGCAGAGTATAAATACTCCTCGACTACTGTGTTCAAACGATGAATTTCATCTATGAATAGAACATCTCCTTCCTCAAGATTGGTAAGTAAACCTGCTAAATCGCCTGGCTTTTCCAAAACAGGACCGGAAGTCATTTTTAATTCCGCATCCAATTCATGCGCTACTATGTGTGAGAGGGTCGTTTTTCCCAGACCCGGAGGACCATGTAATAATACGTGATCCAATGCTTCTCCTCTTTGAACAGCAGCGGTTATAAAAATTTTTAAGTTGTCAACTATCTTCGGTTGCCCCTGAAAATCCTTTATTGCTTTTGGGCGAAGAGACTTCTCAATTTTTTGTTCCTCTTCAGAATAATGGACTTTACGAGGGTCAACGTTTTTATTATCTCTCATTCTCGCAATTACTTAAGTCAATACCTTAGAAATGCCATAAGGATACTTAATTCCATGAAATAAATTACTACTTTTGTCCAAATTTATTAGCTCTTTATTTGGTGTAGCATGTAAGAAATTCATCTTGATTTATTTCATATGATACATTTTAGAAAGGCAATGGTCGTTTTATTAGATAAGAAAACAAAACAAAATTCATTATAAAACATGAGTGGATCTAAAGTAACCATTGAAAATGGGAAATTAAATGTTCCCAACGATCCTATAATCCCATTCATCGAAGGTGATGGTATAGGCCCTGACATTTGGGCAGCGTCAGTAAGAGTATTTGATGCTGCAGTAGAAAAAGCATATGGTGGAGAGCGTAAAATACATTGGCATGAAGTATTGTGTGGTCAAAAAGCTTTTGATCAGACAGGAGAGTGGCTGCCTGAAGAAACTTTGGATGCCATTAAAGAATATTTGATTGCAATTAAAGGACCATTGACTACTCCTGTTGGTGGTGGTATTCGTTCTTTGAACGTTGCTTTGCGTCAAAAATTGGATCTTTTTGCTTGTGTACGTCCTGTACGCTATTTCGACGGAGTTCCTTCTCCAGTCAAAAAACCTGAATTGGTTGACATGGTGATTTTCCGTGAAAATACGGAAGATATCTACGCAGGTATTGAATACTTGAATGGTACAGAAGATGTTGAGAAATTGAAAAAATTCTTGATCGATGAAATGGGGGTAACCAATATCCGTTTCCCTGACACTGTTTCTTTGGGGATCAAGCCAGTTTCTGTAGAAGGGACTGAACGTTTGGTGCGTTCTTCAATAGAATATGCAATCGACAACAATTTACCATCTGTCACCTTGGTACACAAAGGGAACATTATGAAGTTTACAGAAGGTAAATTCAAAGAATGGGGTTACGAATTGGCTGAGCGTGAGTATGGGGATAAAGTATTTACTTGGGCACAATACGATAGAATAGCTGCTGAAGAAGGAAAAGATGCTGCCAACAAAGCTCAAAGTGATGCTATTGCTGGTGGAGCGATCCTTGTAAAAGATGCTATCGCCGATGCATTCTTACAGCAAATATTAACTCGTCCGGCTGAGTACTCTGTAATCGCTACTTTGAACTTGAATGGTGACTACATCTCTGATGCATTGGCTGCTAATGTAGGTGGCATCGGTATTGCACCAGGTGCAAACATCAATTATTCTACAGGTCGTGCGATTTTCGAAGCTACACACGGTACTGCTCCTAAGTATACTGGTTTGGATAAAGTAAATCCAAGCTCTGTTATTCTTTCCGGAGAAATGATGTTCCGTTACATGGGCTGGAAAGAAGTTGCAGACTTGATCGTTAAAGGTATCGAAGGTGCTATTACTGGTAAAAGAGTAACTTATGATTTCCACCGTTTGATGGATGGCGCTACGCTATTGAAAACATCAGAGTTTGGTGATGAAATTATTGCTAATATGTAGACTTTTAGTTTAAAGATTTAAAAGTTGAAGGGTTTAACTATAGTGGTTAAGCCCTTTTGCTTTTTTCTAAACCTCTTAAAACCTTATAATCTTATCACCTTATCAACAGTTTAAACGTTTGATGAATATTATCCTCATAGGTGAAGTAAGTAAAATAAATCCCATTTGCTAAGTTGAGTTTGGTCAACTCTAAGGTGAAGCTTTCATTGGCTTCTAATTCTCTACGAATTCCACTACTTATTACTCTTCCAAAGAGGTCTACCAACTTCCATTCTAAAGATTCCACTTCTTCATTTACTTTGATTGTTACATCCTGTTGGTAACTTGGATTAGGAAATACATCTATGACTAAACTGAAAATACCTCTTCCATATTTACTAAAGGATGGGCAATAGGTTCCTCTTCTAAAATCTAAATAATCAAGCTGGCTTACTCCGGGAGCTATAGGCCCTTCTACTTTATTATTATTGACATGTAAGTAGTTGATTCCGCAAATGGACAACCAGTAGATGTTATCATTTTGTTCCTGAGATAAATAATGATCATATAAATTCAAGATTACTTGTTGTCCTGCTTCGAAATGCCATAAATCATCACCACAATCTGCACCATTACCACCTCTTACAAAAATTTCGTTGGCCGTTTCTTTACCATAAAACTTATCCAAGATTCTGACATTCATACCTACACCATTTTTATTGATGATCTCACCCATTATCACTAAGTCTGAATAAATGGTATCGTCAAAGGTGACAGTTTCGCAAAAAGAAGGGATGTATATACAGGAACAACAAAAGGGTGTTCCTGTAAAGAGTAGTGAGAAAAGAAGAGTTAGTATTAATTGGCGAACCATTGTTTTATATGCTTAGACATTGTTTGAAGTATAAGAGGTTGGGTAATAATGAAAAAAAGTGTTCACCTCATTAGTGAGGTGAACACTTTTTTTCATTATTACTAGAGTAAACTTAATCTATTAGATTACTTCACTACAAACTTCTGTGTTTTAATTCCTTCATCTGTTCTTACCTGTAATAAGTAGTTACCAGCAGGTAATTGTCTCACATTATAATCAAATTGAGCAGTTTGCAAATCAGAATACTCATTATTCTGTAAGATGCGTCCGGCAAGATCCATAATCATCACTTGTACTCTTTCAGATCTGTCTACCAAATCAATGGTAACTCTCACTTGATCTACAACGGGATTAGGGAACAATTCAATTTTATTTTCGTCAGAAAGAATTTCTTCAGTAGGTGTTGAGTTAGCAAATGCAGGCATAGATAAATCGCCATTATCACCAATATGAAGGCGAACAACAGGAACAATACCCCAGCCAAAACCAGTGGCACTGAAACTTGGCTGATCAGCTTGACCTACTTCCAACATTGCGAAATACCTATTTCTATCCAAAGAGTCAGCTACAAAGGCAGAAGCAAAATAATCCTGATCATCATTAGCCAACATAAACATAGATTGATCATCTTCTGTAAAGTACTGAACCATAACAATATAGAAACGATCATCTTTTAAAGCAATACCTTGACCGGTCAAATCGATTGGAACAGTAATCAAAGATTCTGACTCAGTGCCATCAAATGTATAACTATTAAATGCAACAGGTGCTTCACCATATTCTTCAGGATCTGCTTCTACATTACCGTTAGTATCTCCTTCCCACTCATACAATAAAATGGTTACCGAACGATCTGCCAATTGATCAGCATTTGCTACGGCAAAAGACATGGTTCTGGCAAAAAAGCCTTCTCCATTAGGTACGTAATAACAATTTCCATAAGTGAAACTAGGCTCATCACCAGGGGCAACATTGGTAGAAAAAGAACCAACATCACGAGCAAATACACTATCTCTTACAGCAATCAAAAATTGCTCAGAATTATCTGCTGGAAGAGCATCTACTCCGTTAGAGAAATTAATACTGTATGTCGCTACATAATCGGCTACCGAATTCAATACTTCTGGCTCCATAAAGTCAGGAAGCAAACTATTCAGGTTGTTATTGTCCGGTAACATAGAACCTTCCTGGATAGAAGAGCTAAAGACTTCTTGTCCTGTTTGAGAGTTAACGATATTGAAGGATAATTCTACATCATCAGTCTGTAGTGAACCTTCATTAACAGCATCTGCCCAGTAGTAAGCACCATCTAATTGACTGATAGGAGTTACGCTATTGTAGTAATAACCTACAAAGTCACGATTGACTCTCAAGTTATAAGCAGGTCTTTGCGTGATGGCAATATCGTCAACTGTCAGGTAATAAAAATCACCAGCGTAAGTCACTTTAATTTTTACATCAGATTGACCTAAGATCTCACTACCTAATGGAATAGTATCTGAAAAATTAAAAATAGTACCCAATGGTAAGAAATCAGAAGTACTTTCCGGAACGCTCCAGGTTTGACCTCCATCAGCACTCCAAGAAACCGATGTGAGTAAAGGATCATTAGAAGCATCTCTAGGTGCATCGTCAGCAGGGTTCAAAACAGCCAACTGTTGAGTAAAAGTTAATTGTAGTGGAGTTGTTTGATTGGAGAGATCAATAGATGGTGAAATCAACTCGGAAATAAACTCTGGATAAGGAAGAGTAGGAGGTAAGTTGGCTCTTACTCCTTTTGACATCAACCAATCTCCATTGATTTCAGCTGTACCTGTATTTCCGGTAGCTGAGTTCATAACAACATTGTTACCAACTAATGCAGCTTTTCCAGCCCATCCCAATTTAGACCATCTCCATAAAGCACCACAGTTGCTTGTTCTTTGGAATTCAAAAGAATTACCACCTGCTGTAATGGATAAAACATTACCATTAATAGAGTAAGTTGGACTACCAACACCCAAAGCGGTTTGATAGATGTCTATTGAATTATTTGGCATTGTCAAGTTTGCAAACGCCAAAGTAGCAGTATCATTATTAGTTGTAAATTCTGTAAAACCAGCAGGGTCTAATGTGACATCATTAAGATTGCTCACAAATGTAGCCCCCTGTAATTGATACTTTCCTTGTACTTGTCCTTCTTCAGATGGTGTTTTTATGTATGCTAGATAATCTTCATCTGTACCAGCTGAGAAGTATCCTGTCACACCTGTCAAATCACTACCATTTACGGTTGCTCTTGACAAAGTCCATTCACCTATTATGCCGCCACTGTAACCATCACACACTGAAGTGCTTACGGTCCAGCCAGAAAGGCCATTTGAGAAATCTTCACTCCATACCACATCCTGGCCTTGGAGTTGTGTAAGTAATCCTACTAATAAAATAAAGAGTAAGCCTTTTTTCATAGAAGCTCTTTAATTTTGGTTATAAAAATTAAGCTCAATTCGTCAGAGAAGTTACAGTTATAAGGTAAGTTGTAAACCAGAATAACAGTAACACTCAAAAAATGAACCCTAAAATATATTTTTGATCGGAGATATAATGTAATCCTTACAAAGAAAATTGTCAGAGATAAGATATAAACTGGAAGAAAATGCAGAATTGTCTTCTGCCTTTTATCTCATATAGGGGTTATTTATAAGATAAAAGGCAAAAAACGGCCTAATTGATGCGGTAGAACTTATGCGGAAAAAGAAGTTCCACAACCACAAGTATCAGTAGCATTGGGATTATTAAAGATAAATCCACGATTATCTAGTCCATCAGACCAATCTATTTCCATACCCAATAGATAGATAGCATGTGTTTTTTGCATTACTACCGTAATGCCTTTAATATCAAAGGATTGATCTTGTTCTTTTTGTTCATCAAAGCCTAAGAGTAGGTGTAAAAGGAGGCGGATGTTCTGGCTTTTCTTACATTTTAGGCTTTGATG
>JBCBCD010000103.1:10035-12052 GCA_038530915.1 Bacteroidota bacterium | reverse complement strand
AAACCTTAAGACAGTCAATGGAGATACCATTATGGTATACAAACCACCAATGCTCACACCAATATTGAACTTCAACTGATTATCCAAAGTATTGTCTATACGATCTTCTCCCAATACAAGTGTTCTCAAAGGTGATTGGAAAGGAAAATAAACAGCCGTATAGTCAAAATCATCAAAACTAATGTCCTGATTATCACATCCTAAAGTACCAATTAGGACAAGTACCAACACAAATATTTTATTATTAAGCTTCATTTTTTTTGATTTTAATAAGCTAGTAAATTACCAACCTCTGTTTTGTTTTATATCGTATCTCAAGAGCTCATCCAGTGGAATTGGACCGTAAATCATATAATCTTGATAAGCTCTATTTTCAATATCTCTAATTTCAAAATTGAACTGATCCGCAGCAAAGAAGATGCCTTTTATCGGTTCCTGAATGGTACTTACTTCTTCCCACCTTCTCAAATCCCAGAATCGATGTCCTTCAAAAGCCAGTTCTATTCTACGTTCGTTTCTAATCAAATCTCTAAAATTTTCTTCTGAAGCCAAGCTCATCAAGTAATCATCTGGTTGGCTTATTCCTGCACGACCTCTTAAAGCAGAAATGACATCTCTGGCTGTAAATCCATATCCATTTGGATCTGAATCAGGCCCATAGGCTTCATTAGCAGCTTCTGCATAGTTCAAAAGTACTTCAGTAAACCTCAAGTGGGTATAGTGGTGCTGAGTTTGCGTTCTTGCTCCAATAGCCAGGTTTACATTTTCATCCATGAATTTTCTAAGATAATAGCCCGTACGTGTCGAAGTAACCAAACTGTTTATGCCGTCAATTTCTGCCCCTTCATAAGTATTGATTACGTTGCCTTTATAATTGCTTCCATTGTATACAATGTATTGGTTGAAACGATTGTCACGACCACTGTAAGGAACGTTGGCATTGTATCCACTATTCTGATCCGTTATTGGATAACCATTTGACATTGGAAAGGCATCTACCAAATTTTGACTTGGATTGGTTTCACCACGACCAAATACAGATGGAGGGGAATTAGCTTCTTCCCAGCTCAATTTATTAGATCTTGAATTGGCCCAAATGATATCAGCATTTGAACTTGAGCGGTAAAAGGTTAAACCTTCATCCGCAACAATACCTAAACCACCCGCATCAGCAATAAATTGACCTGCAGTTTGTGCTGCATTTTCCCAACTTACACCGCTCGCATTGTAGGCAGGGCTTGCAGCATATAACTCTACTCTTGATTTAAGTGCACGGGCAGCATTGCCAGAAAAACGATTGCGCCACCTTGCTCCTTGAGCTAAATCCAGTTCCGTTACCAGGTATTCCATTTCTTTGAAGAAAGCAGTTGCCGGAGATGGTCCATCTGTTTTCGTAAATTCTATATAATCAAAATTGACTCTACCATCCGGAAATTCTACTCTAATAATTTGATCACTCCCATCAGATAAAGCAATATTTTTGATCTCATAATCTACCCACCCTTGCCAGCCTGTTCGTTCTGGTGTGAACGTAGCTATTTCTGTCAGGGCGTTATTGTCATCTCCTACCGATACTATTGCACTTCCAGGATTAGCAGAACCGGAGGACAAAGAAATTTTAATGGTGTAAAGTCCATCGTAGATACGGCCTACATCATAGTTTAACCATTCACCCGCGGCAGTCCAACCTATATTAAATCCACCTTGAGATGATACTTCAATATCCACATTGTCTGTACGGTATTGATTGCCATTATTGCCATCAGAAGTATCATTGTATCCTACACCTTGTCCACCACCTGCATAATCTTCTGCTTCTATCCTTCCCCCCAAAGACGCGCCTGTTTCAAACACCTCATAAGATGCAGCAATGTTTTCTATTGCCACATTACAATCAGCTACAATTTGATTGACACATTCCTGGAAAGTATTTCGAGGCAAAAACAGATCATCTTCATTGGTGAGGAAAGTAGTAGAAATTGGGAATCACTTCTGACGGGCAGTTATTGGGATTCCC
>JBCBCD010000103.1:0-10025 GCA_038530915.1 Bacteroidota bacterium | reverse complement strand
GCAGCAATAAAAACTGATAATAGGCCCTTAAACCATGTGCTTCTCCTCTCAACCTCATCGCATGTAACTGATCCAGTGATTCACTGGCAAAGTCCCATTGTACCTGATCCATTTTTTCAAGAAACAGATTGACATATTGTATGTTTTTGTAGGCCAAATCCCAGTCAGATAATGGCGTATCGTTAGATTGCCAGCCCCCTGTTGCGATTCTTACAAACCCAGAATTGATATTGTTACTTGTCGCTTCATCAGAAGCTATAGCCAAATTGAGATTATCCCAAATGTCATTGGGAAGTCCTTGATAAGCTTTAAGTAAAATCCCTTCTGCCAGAGTAGGATTTTCTAAAACTTGATCTTCCAATAAAGCATTGTCTCTTTCAGGTTCTAAAAACTCAGTACAAGAGCTTGACCAGAAAAGAATCAATGCGAGTATTGCTATTTTATTGATGTATTTCATTTTTGTTATGCTTTAAAGTTGGTTGATTAGAATGATGCAAACAATCCAAGTGCATAGGTTCTGTTTTGAGGCGCTGTACCAACATTCAACTCTCTTCGCTCTCTGATATCAGAAATCGTCAGTAAATTGGCTCCTCTTGCATATACCGTGATATTTTGTATCCCCCTAATATCAAATGGTAAACGATAACTCAACTGTACCCTTCTCAAGTTGAAGAAATTGTCTTCAAACAACCACAGCGTAGAATTGCGGAAGTTATTGGCATTAAATCGCGATGACAATCTTGGATACGTAGCAGTAGCTGCTGTCTCAGGTGTCCATCGATTCAATACTTCTTCCGAGTACTTTCTTTGTCCATACACCCAGAAATATTCATTATTGAAATACCTTTCTGCTCCGGTTTGTCCAAAGCCTTGTACAAACAATTCAAAATCTTTGTATCCAAGTCTGACATTTAAACCATATTGGAACCTCGCATTGGAATTACCAATCACCTGTTGGTCATCCTGATTGATTACGCCATCACCATTTATATCCTGGTACTTAATATCGCCCGGTTGAACCTCACCAAATGTTTGTGTTGGACTGTTGGCAATTTCTGCTTCATCTCTAAAGAATCCATCAAATACGTAAGCAAATCGTGCATCAGATTCTTTGCCTTGTAATTTTCTTGAATCAGGTAAACCGGCAGATTCATTCACAATCAATGCTTTTGGAGTGGACATTGCAAAATTAGCTCCAATGCTGTAGGTAAAACCTCCTGTGTTTTTACTCATTAAATTTAAGCCCAGTTCTACACCTTGATCTCTAAAACTTTCAAAGTTTTCAAAGGGTGTAAAATCTTCTCCACCCAAAATACCTGGATAAGTACCAGTCAACTGAGCAACCATATCTGAAGTCTCTGAATTAAAATAGTTGGCTTCAATCCATAAGCGATCAGCAATTAAAGCTTCCACCCCTACATTAATTTCCTGCCTTTGAGCCCAATCAATATTTTCATTACCCGTAACAATTCTTAAACGTTGATTTTGACTGACTGCATCGTTGTATTGGAAGTTACCATCTCTCTGGAAGAAGGTTCTGTACAAGAAATCATCAGAAATAGGATTGATATTCAATTGTGCCCAACTCGCTGTTAATTTTACATAATCAAATAAAGAACTCTCTTTAAGGAAGTCTTCCTCAGATAATACCCAACCCAAACCTACTGAAGGAGAAAAAGCAAAGCGATTGTTACCTGTTAAAAAGGAAGAACCTGCATAAACTCCCGTTGCTTCAATAATGTATTTGTCTTTGATGTTGTAATTCCCTCTCAATCCGAAGTGCAGATTGCGAGTAGGTTGAATGACATCAATCATTTCAAATTGATCTCGATAAGCAATCGCTGAGAGCTTAAGGTTGTTATCATTATCAAATGTCTTATCGTAATCAATGACGCCATAAAGACCAATACGACGTTCAAAACCAATATCTGCATTGTTAATGTTCTGATCATCCCTTTTCTCGTCTACACCTATCTTATTGTAAGATACCAATGTATTTCCTGTAGAATCAATCGTTGTAATTGGTTGATATACCGCGTAAGAGTTTTGTTGTTGTCTAATAAACGTGTTGATGAAATCAAAAGATAAGAAGACTTTAGCTGTCAATCCTTCCGTGATACCATTCAGATCAAAATCCAAGCCAGTATTCATCTGCAAGACTCTATCTGTTTGATTAGTAAAACCATTTCTGGTCAATTCCCCAAAGGGGTTAACCTGGAATTGAGTGGTACCGCCTAGTACATTTTCTCCACCTACCAATACAGCAGATGACCTTAGGCCTGAATCTTCCAGTTCGGAAGCCGGTATCAAGACTGGAAAAGCATTAGGCAGTTGAGTACTAGCCAAGTTCCAGAAGTCACCACCCGTATACCTTGGTCCTCTTCCGATTTCAATGATGGCAATACCATCCAAACTCATTTTTAACCAGTCGTTCAATTGGTAATTTACATTACCTCTGATGTTAAAGCGGTCTGTACGTTCGTCTGCTCCCTCGCCCAGGTTCAATAGGCTTGTATTTCTATTCCATCCCAGATTGATGTAATACTGAGAAGCTTGATTTCCTCCTGAAGATTCCATGATCACTTTATTGAACATGCTCATGTCGTTCAAATAAGTAGAATTGTAAAAGTCCTCATTTGGGTAGAGTACAGAATTAGTACCAGAACGCGTATTTGAAATAGCATCTGATGAATACAAAGGCTCTTCGCCATCATTTACTAATGCCTCATTGAATAACTCCATGTAATCTGCGGCTCCTAAATAAGAAGGAAAACTAATGGGATCTTGTATACCTGTTTCAGCAGTCACATTTAAAGTTCTTTTAAAAGCTTGCCCTCTTTTTGTTTTTACCAGAATCAATCCTTGATCCGCCTGAGCTCCATAAAACATTCTGGAAGAAAGGCTTCTCATAACAGAGATTTGATCAATTTCCTGAAGGTTTAAGGTATTCGCAGGACGTGGAATACCGTCTACTATGACTAAAGCATTGCCAAGACCTCTTATATTGGTATTCCCAAATAAACCTGGTACCCTTGAATTTAGAACACCATTGAAGGACTGCTCATTATCAAAAGTTAGTAGTTCTTTGGGATCGATAGCTGTCACTCCTCCGGTCAATCTTCTTCTTGAAAGTTCCCCAAAAGGAATATTAACCTGATCATCTTCCGTCATATGGAATTTTAAGGCTTCCAGAGACAAATCCGCCCCACCTATGATTTCACTAGCAGCAATAGTGTAAGTAGAATAACCTTTTGCCTCAATCAAAACCATGTCACCAGGATCTGCTTTGATGGTAAAATTACCATTTGCATCTGAAGTAGTTACAATTGCACCTTCTCCTGCTGTAATCAATGCATCTTTTATAGGTTCCCCTTGTGCATTTGTAATTTTAGAGGAGATCTCTTTGATATTATCTTGTGCTTGGATTAAACCGGGTGATAATAGCCCAAGGCCTAAAACCAGACACAGTATTTTTATAGATTTAATCATTTTCAATGTTTTTTGCTTAAGACTTAATTTTCAATGAGCCTGACTACCAGCCAGGGTTTTGTGCAAATTCTAAATAGATTTGTGTCTGTGCCCTGGGTATTGGCATCCAATAATGCCTTGGGTTATCGAAAACTCTTTCAGCAATTACTTCCCGATTGAAGGTTGTCCAGTCTCTATCAAACTTTAAGTCGACATAGGGCTTGTTTTCCGGTAGATGTGCCAAATACCATCTTCTAATATCACTAAACCATTGCCCTTCAAAGCACAATTCCACCCATCTTTCATTTTGAACCAATTCCCTGAAGCTATTGTAACCGCTTGCTGCTGGGCTCACATCCGGCATACCTGCTCTGCGACGTACTACATTTAAAGCATCAGCAGCAGTTAAACTAGCTCCTGGAGCCATTGCACCACCACCACCATATCCTTCACTGGCAGCTTCAGCATAAATCAAATAAACTTCCGCCAAGCGCATGTGTGGCGTTACATATCTAAATTGATTCCATACTTGATCAATACGATTAGCTCCAACTGCCCAAAACTTTCGAGTTATGTAGGGTGTCAACGTACCTGAATGATTTTTATCATTCCCACCTTCATGAAGGTTCATTGTTGTACCATTTGCCAAACCTGCTTTGTCTCTATCTACTAATACATTTTGACGGAAACGTGGATCTCTATTTTCCCAGCGTTTTGAGTCATCATTGTCATATTCTATTCGGTAACGAGTACCATCTGTCATCTCAAAACGGTCCGCATACAATTGATTTAATGTTTCCTGGATACCATTTCCACCAAACCTAGGTGGATTAAATAGGCGACCATGACGGTTGTTTTGTACACCATTTCCTACTGCAGCTGATATTTTTTGAAAAATATTCTCTGAGGTCCAAGGATACTCTCCATCATTTCTGGCAAACATGGTTTGGTACTCTTCAAAAGGTACCAATGCATATACACCTTGATCGGCTAATTCAATCACTTCATTTGCAGCTTCAGCGGCTCTCTGCATATAAGATTCGTCATAAGTAAATGAGCCAGTAGAAAAGCCATTCATCAATGGGCTTCCTGCATATAGAAGGGTCTTAGCTTTAAAAGCTAGAGCAGCACCTTTAGTAGCGCGACCAGCATTGGCTCCTCTAAATTGCCCACCAACTGTTGTTTCATCCCAGTCTTCAGGTAATAATTCTGCTGCACGATCAAAATCTGAGACTATTCTCTCTGCCATTTCATGCCAATTCAATCTGGGCAATAATAAATCATCAGCCGGTTGCAAGAACCTGTCTACATAAGGCATCCCTCCATAATAACGGCCAATTTCCCAATGAAACCATGCTCTAAAGAAATAAGCCTGACCTTCAATTAGGTCTCGTTCTTCTTGAGTCGCATCCGTCATTAATTCTAGTTTTTCCAAGGCTAAATTGGCTATCCTTATCCCTCTCCAACCATCTGGCCAGATTCCACTATCTGTATTTCCAATCTCGTTGTCCTCTGTACAATAAAAATTAGATTGTTGAGCAGGACCATTACCTCCACCATGAAAAGCCAAATAGTCCCCTCGGCGAGCTCTATCTCCTGAACTCCATCCCTGGAATCCGATAATTTCGCCACCGAGATTCATACCGGTAGTCAAAGCGTGTTGATTGTAATCCACAACCAAACTATACATAGGCTCTATAAAGCCTTGAAAATCTTCGAAAGTCCCAAATACATCCAGTTCAGTAACCTCTGCATCAGGGGTACGATCTAAGTAGTCATCACAAGCAGTGAAGGCTAGACCGATAAAGAGAAATAATAGAAGTACATTTATCTTTTTCATTGTAATTGTCTTGTTTTATAGGGTTAGAAGGATAAGTTTAATCCAAGATTGACACGTCTCATCAAAGGATAATCTCTATTCGTTCTTCTAGGTCGATCTCTGTCTTCCAGCATGTCAGACCAGATAGCAAGGTTGTTACCCGAAGCAAATATTCTTGCTCCTTGTAATCCCAATCTTTCAGTTATACCTCGACCTAATGTATAGGAAATCTCTACATTTTGAAGCTTCAAGTAGGACTTATCATTTTGCCAGTATTCTCCGTCACTATTACCTGTATCAAAACGAAGATGAGGTAGGGTTGCTGAATTTAAGTTGCCAAATTCAGGTGACCAGGCTTCATCCAAATGCACCTGATAAGCCAGTGGATTGTTTTGGAAAAACTCACCATAAGCCAAGTTGTAGTTGACATTAAAGGCACCATAGAATTGTACCGAAGCAGTAAAACCACCAAGCGTACCACCGAAGGTTACTCCATATGTATATTGAGGACGAGATGGATAACCATAAGGAACGACATCATCGGGATCTATCACACCATCAGCATTGTAATCAATCTGGCTAAAATCACCTGGTAATCTTTCTATATTGATCAAGCCTCCTACATGTGTATATACATCATCCCAACTACCAATAAAGCCTGGTTGATTGATTAATGTACGTGTTTGATTAATCTGATATCCAGCCTGCTTCTGATACTCCGGGGTCAACTCAGGATCTTCTCTGAAGATCACCTCATCCTTTACAAAAGCCATATTAGCATTTACGAAAAAGCCTAAGCCATTTCTAAATGCTTTGTTGTATTTTACTTCTACTTCGTATCCTTCTAACTCCACTTCGCCTGCATTGATACCAACGGGTGGCGCACCAAATACTACAGGTACATTTCTATCGCCCGCTTCCAGGAACATATCAGTACGACTTTCCCAGAAATAGTCTGCTATAATTTGTAAGTCACTATTAAATAATCCTATTTCAACACCAAAGTTTTGTTTCTGAGCTGTTTCCCATTGTATTACTGGGTTTGGAATTGTCCCTTCTAATCGCCAAGGATATGGACTATTAACCAAGAATGGGTCACCAAACTGCCAGTTGTCTGCAGTAATGTTATATCCACCCACATACAACCATCTTTGTATCCCTTGATCATTACCTACGACACCATTTGAATAACGGAATTTCAACTTGTTGATGGTTTCTCTCAAAGGTGCAAAGAATGGTTCTTTAGAAGGAACCCAGCCTACCGCAACAGATGGGAAGAAACCAAAACGATTGTCTCTACCAAATTTTTCAGATCCATTGTAGGCTCCGTTTACTTCCAGTAAATATTTTTGATTGTAATCGTAGGTAATACGGCCTACCCAATCTTCCCGGAAATTGGCAAAAGCAGAGCCTTTAGCATCTTCACGTCGGTTGAATAACACCAACCCTGTAACATTATGTATGTCACTAAATGTCTGTGAATAATTTAAAGAAGCCTGATAAAATAAGGAGCGGAACAAGTTGTTTTTAGCAAAGTCATTGACATTTTCTTCAACCACTGAAAATGGTTCTTTTACATAGTTGTAACCACTAGTGCTTTCCGCAGGGATAACTATTACAGCATATTCATCAGCCAATTGTCTTGCTACCTCATCAGGCATATTGGTACTGAATCGAGGATCTTCCACCAAGCGGGTCATATCTACATAACGAGTGATGGGTAAATCATCAGTAATTCTGCGTCCTCTGGTCAAGAATAAGTTATCAAATGCAACTCTTGCATTAAAACTTAAACCTGGAATAATAGCGTCTAATCTTTGATCTAAAATAAAATCGGTATTTACTTCAGCTCTATTCTCTTTATCAATACCTCCAAAATTGATATTCAAAACGGAGTTGTCAAATCGATCAAACAATTCAAGATTGGAATAAGTACCATCTTCAAAAATAACCGGAGCAGTCGGTGGCATACCATAAACTCCTTTCCAAAACTGGAATTTATTCCCATCTGGTCTTTGCTGTTGACCATAATATCCGGCCAGTTTGACACTTAACCTTGTAGTTGGTGTGATATCAAAATCTAAGTTAGAACGAAAATTAAATCGCTCATACTCAAAAGAAGGATCATAGCCCTGACCTAAATCTTCTGTTCTCAACACATCTCCTTCATGCAAATAAGAAAGTGAACCAAAATATTTTACAAACTTAGTACCTCCTGATACATTCATATTGTACTTCTGAGCAAAAGCCCAGTCGTTGGTCATCTCATCGTACCAGTCTGTATCTGGAAATAAGGTAGGATAACGCTGATTGTCGTGAAGCCCAATGATATCAGTTGGGACATAGAAAGCCCAACTACTCGGTTTAATAGCAACTTCATGTATAATGGCATTATTTTGAAGTTGTAAGGTAGTAGGTGCGTCTAATGCTCTATGAATGCGGGAGATCGTACTTGCCGATTGAGTGGTTTCGAAAGTAAGTTGTGGTCTACCTTCTGATCCAACTTTTGTTGTAATTAAGATAACACCATTTGCTCCTTTTACACCAAATACGGCGGTTGCAGATGCATCTTTTAAAACAGAAATTTTCTCTACCTGATTGGGGTCGATATCCGCCATAGATCTTTCTACCCCATCTACTAATACCAATGGTTCACCTGATCCATTCCAGGTAGATAAACCACGTATCAATATAGAAGTTGCTGCATCATCGTCATCTGCACTAAAACCTCCACCACCTGGAATACCAGATCCTTGTAAAGTTACAACCCCAGGTAAAAGTCCTGTCAGGGCATTTCTAAGGTCGGCACCTCCGGTCTTTTGTTTGATGTTTTCACCAGTCGTTTGAGATACAGCTCCTACGACACTCTCTTTCTTTTGTTCGCCATAACCGACTACGACGATTTCTTCTAATGTGGTATTGCTCTTAAGTACAAAATTGATGACCGTCTCATCTCCAACTGGTATTTCTTGTTCTATGTAACCGACATAACGGACCATGATAACATCGTTGAGAGAGACTTCGAGGCTGTAACGACCATCAAAATCCGTCACTGCGCCAGTAGTTGTTCCTTTAATCTGAACAGTAGCTCCTATCAATGGCTCGCCAGTATCCCCTCCTGTCACCACTCCGGTCACCGTCCGTTGACCGAAGAGCATGCTGGTAAGCAACATTGAAAAAAGTAATAAGATGGCTTGTTTCATAATTCTTTGAGTTTAAACTTTCCGTGTTGGAATAATTCGTTGCTTGGTTTTGTCTCGACCAAATTTCTATATATAAATTCATGGTTTTTTGCTCAAATGTTCTTTATGAAAGCTCAAACATCCATTTGAGGAATAAGCTATATTCTTCATATCAAGCATCAACTTGGACAATATCAATGAAGCTTTGTTATTGAAAAAATGGGTTTTGAAGAGCTTTAATTATTCAAAAAAGCACTTGAAGGATAAGAAAATAAGTAAGATCATTTCTTGTAAAAGCCAGTGTTAACAATAGGTCCAGAAAGTTGAATCTATTTCATCCTCCATTTTTCTTCCTGCTCAGCTACTATAACTGAGTTAAGCTTTATCATCTTATTTTTTTGCTATATCGTACAGGCTTATTACTTCCAAATGAACATCCATTCATTTATTTGTAGTATTACACGAATGACCAACTTTTATGTCAAAAAATGAAGAAATACCTAATTATTCTCATATATAGCCTACTAAGCAATGTAGTTTTCACACAAAACTATTATTGGCCAGTCCAGGATTTTACTCCAATTAAAAGTCCAGAACTGGCTCCTTCGTATTACCACCGAGCGTACAAAGCCCTTGCCATTAATTCTGTAAAATATCCGGATCAAACTGCAGCCGTTCAAAAAGTTTTTGAAGGAAAAACTGGCATTTACGATTTAGGATTATATACTTTGACAGAGACAGATGGTGAATGTAAATACGAGATTCTTGTAAATGGGCAACCAATAGGACAATTCACTAATCCACGCACTACCATTGATTATTGGCCCTATAAACATCAACTATCAAATATTTTCCTAAATCAAAAAGATACCATTAGTATCCATTTTACCAATGCTTCAAATGGTAGAGTACCTGAAGGAAATGGCTTTGCATATGCCAGAGGTCGTTGGACAGGGTTGGAAATATATGCGGCTAAGCCTGAAGAAATCACTCCAACATTTAAAGGAGATCATGCTGATTTTCACCTATCCAAAGAAGGCGTAACAGTCATTTGCAATGACAAAACGCTCATTCACTCTCTTCCAAATGCTCATTGGTCGATTGGAACCAACTGGAAAGATGCATGGCCCAATAATTGGCATTTTGCAAAGATAGATAGCATAAGATCTACACATCGTTGGGTGCTTTTATATGGACAGATTGAAATCCCCAGGAAAGGAAGCATGCTGGTTCGTGATGCCTATACGCTAGAGAAAGGCGTTTTAAAAGGCATCAGAAGATGGCAGTGGACAGGGGCAGATACACTAACTAAAGCTACCTTAGCAATTCAATTCATGACCGCAGGCAGCGATAAGAAAATTTATCTTCCAGGACTGCAATATTATGGAAATCCTTCTGGTGAAATTAGCGGAACTACCCCCTGGTTTAATGCTGACTTTGGTGAAAGGAGTCTCTTTGAAGAACATAGATTTCCTATGCCTTTTGCTTTGCAAGAAATCCAATTGGAAGATCGGTTCTATGGGGCAAGCCTTCATAGCATTCCCAGTCCAGTGAAT
>JBCBCD010000102.1:2352-12053 GCA_038530915.1 Bacteroidota bacterium | reverse complement strand
CAAGTACAATTAAGAGTATGCTGTGTCTGCTTCGGAGGAGGTCAGTAAGTTGTCGGTATCCTCCATCCAAGCTTTTAGTCGAAACCAAAGTTGCTCTACTGGTAAAAAAGAAAGAAAAACAAAGCCACTGGTTTGATATGGAAATTTGATTCCCATAATAAATAGAATTCCCCAATGCATCATACAGGTCAATACCACCCAAATAACAGCTAGTCGCTTATTGACTAATGCAATTGGAGCACCCAACTCAAGAATCATAGTCAGCATCCCCATACAGAGAAATAGAAAAGTATATGGATATAACCATTCAAAAACAGAGGGGTCTCCTTCTACCAGCATGGCTTTTCTCAATGTGTCTACAGCTACCTGTGATCGCATAGCACTGCCTGTAACCCATTCCCAGGCTAAATCTCCATACACCTTTGCTAAGCCAGAAAGCACATAGGTAGCTGCCGTTGCGGCACAAATCAAACGGATTGCCCACCCGTAGTGCCATTGAGCGATAGCTGGGTTCATCTTATCCTTAAGTTTTTTGCGCCAAGCATCGTAAGAAAGGACATCAGCTGACGCAACAAAGCCAAGTACTAAAATGTGCAGCACCAATGCATTATAATTGTGGTAAATCATTGACCAAGAGTTCCTGTAGCACATCGTAAACAAGAATAGTATAGCAAATAAAGGACCTGTCCATTTGAAGCGCCAACCGATTAAATACAATACATTCAATACAATTGTCAAAATAAGCACATAGTTAAACCAATCAGCAGGTAGCGGTGAGGCGAGTACTTTTGCAATACCTACGGGTTCAAATAAAGCTATATCCGTTTTTGAGACTTTGTGAAATAGATTTAAGCGTGTCCATAAATACCAGAGTGCAAATCCTCCGGTAGCTATACGTAAAATAGCCAGCCGATGAGGCATCATTGGACTAAACCAAAAGCTTAAAAATTTATTAATCAAATATTTCATGGTCTATCAATTTTCTTTTCACTAATTATTTTTTCTTTGATTGGACTTTTATCATCCGTTAAAAAATAGGTATCAAAGTGATAAGTTCCTTTGACCAATTGAAGTCGAACCAAATCACTGTATGGCTTCTTTTCGTAATTGACAATTCGATCAGCTACTTGGGTAAGCAGTACCTGTCCTTCTCCTCTTTTACTCCACTTATTAATTTGCCGCCTTACTTGATTAAACCCACCTGTGCCAATAATTTTGTATGGAATTTTATAGCGCTCACCATTAGCATCATAGCCAACTATATACCTCAAACTGTAAGTTTCTCCTCGTTTGTGGGAAAACATTGGATAATAAGACAGTGGGAAGTCATCCTTAGGTTTGGCCTTCCAATTTTCTGTTATAGGAGCTAGGATGGCTCCCAGTAACAGCAAAGTGCATATTATGGCAATTAATTTATTCTGAATCATTGTTGCTATTTTTAAGAATTAAAATTGAGCCAATACGCCCACAGGCTTTGGGTTAGGACTTGATTTGGGTTTTCCCCCTTCTAAATACTCAACAGCCGAGTACAATAGATCATCTAGTCTCATAATGGGTATTGGAATCAGGTCGGCTACCTCGGAGATCAATAATTCGCTGGCTGTAAATAAGCCGGATACTGCAAATGGCTTAATGCCATATCTTTCCATCAGTCGCAAAGCAGAAAACACACTCAAACTATCACCACAGGAAAGGACTACATCCTGTACCGTTTGCATAAAACGATCTTCTCCCAGCAGCATAGCCGTTTCTCTTTGTAATATCCCATCAGCTATTTCTATGACTATGTAATCCGGCTCTACAGCCTCCTGTACATGTTCCACCAGCGTCTGGTAAATATCCAGCAGTTGTTCCAACTCACAATTGAAAGTAGAGGGATAACCTAGCAAGGTGAAATCTATCGCATAATCTGCTCCTCTATCGTATACACGGCGCACATCTTTCGGATAGGCAGTACCCGTCAATTTTATATAAGCAGTTGTATGTCCTTCCCTACTTAAACCTGCACTTAAATAAGCAGCAGTGGTCGTCTTGCCACTATCCATTGTAGAACCGATAGATAGTATGATCTTGCTTTTAATTTGATTTGGATTAAAGCTCAAAACCGAGCCAGTGTCTATGGTATTAAGTACTTGATCTTGGTCATCTACAGCGTAGGCTATTAGTTCTAATTCTGTTGGCTCAGTTTTCATTCTGGTATTGATGCTTTTGATCATTCCGACAACTCCTCCTCTTCCCATCAGCTGACAGTCTGTTACAGGTGTATTAGGTACATAACCTTCGACTTGGTTGGTAGCATATCGATTGCCAAAAGCACACATAAACAGGTCGTCATCAAAGATGTAACACGGAATGCCATTTTTATCAATGATGGTTTTACAATTGGCCTCTTTGATTCTGAAGATACCTACATCCCCAGCTTTTGGTGTGTAAGCCGCTACTTTCTCCTGATTGAGAAAATACTGATCTATTGAACGGCAGGAAAAAGATAGTTTGATCCTAAATTTCATGGTTCTAATTTTTATGTTCGTACACTTAGGTATTACTGGTTTGTAGAAATGTTACCAAGAGAAGCTGATTTTTTATGTTTTTTTTGAATATTTTCTAGATCGATTTCCCAATCAAAAGCAAAAGAAGGCCAATCTTCTGCTGATAAAAGCAGGACAGAAGATTGGGTAGGGAGCTGCTGCCAAAGTTTTATTGCACTATCCTGGTTAAGATTCTTGAAAGGCTCATCAAGAATGAAGATTTTTTTTCTGGTGGAGATAGCTCTGAGCCAAAGCAACAACTGTTGCTGAGCAGCTGATAAACAACTTGTATCATGAACAACTGTAACCAGGCTTAAAGGAGCTAACTGTGGAAACAATCGCTGCCAATCAGCAAAGAGCAAGGCAGTCTTATCCTGAGTTCGCTTGCTGTAACTAATGGCTTCTATTATATTCTTGCCATAAAGGGGAAACAAGTCAGAGACGAAGGTCATTTTCTTGCGACATTGTTTGGGCGAGAACTGTTGCATTGACTGATTAGCCAATAATAGTTCCCCTTGGTCGGGCTGATATAAACCGGCTAAAAGCTTGACCAAAGTACTTTTACCACTACCTGAAGCCCCTTTTATTAAGGCGCGCTGGCCTACCTCTAAGTCGAAGGTCAATTGATGAAAAACCATTTTATTTCTCAATTTCAAACTCACATTTTCCAATTGAAGCCTCCAACCTTTACAATGAATACTTTTGCGTTGCCATCCTTTTTCTACAGGGCGATCGAATAAAACAGCTAGTTTATCTAATGACAGCTTACCCTTTTTCCAAACTAAGCCAATTCTGAATACTCGCCGAATGGTGCTGCGCCAAGAAAGGAGAATGAGGACAACAGCAAATAAAGCATCATTAGCTAGGGTGCCCATAGACTCCTGACGCATGCTGATAACGACAAACAACAGCACCAAAATGGAATAAATAGCAAGTGGAACAAGTGCATCAATTAAAGAAGCCCATCGATAATAACTAACACTCCATTCTTTTACTTTGCGTGCCTTAGTCTGAAAAGTATAAAGTTCGGGGGTTATTTTGTTGAAAGCTCGCAGTGTCGCAATATGAAGAAGCCTATTGCTGACAAAAGCCAGTAAGCCTGACTTTTTATTTCTCCTCTGCTCTTCAACTTGTCCGATTTTTCGGTTCAAAAAGGCAACCACTACCCCCAAGATGAGTAGCACTGTAACAATGATTACACTCAATTGCCAATCTAACCAACAAATAAAGACCATACCAATGATCATTAAAACGCCATCTGCAAAAAACTGAAGGATACCTTTTGAGACAAAGTTTTTGACACTGCTCAAATCACCACTAAATCGCAATAGGTATTTGCCAGTGCCTTTTTCTTCATATACTCTTATATCCATTTTGAGTTGTTGCCTAAACAGCTTCTCACGCAACCAGAAAAGCAATAGCTCAGTCAACTCTCCTTTTTGTTTTTTCTTAAAAAAATCAAGTGAAAATTTCACAAGAATAATGGTAAAAAACAACCAAATCCATTGTTGAAGAGTGAAGGTTAACGGAATTCCCAATTGCTCAATCATAGCTCCTCTAGCCGATTGAAAACTAAAGACTTCAGCCAATAGCTGAGCAATAATTAGTGGTAGAAGGATGGTAAATATTCCCGCAAAGATGTCTAGTACAACTACACCTGCAACAGGAAGTCGGTGAAATCGAAAAAATTCACACAGCAGCTTTAAGCCAGTCATTTTTCTTGTGCATTTGGTACAATACCGTATTGCCCAATTCAAAAAATGTTACATCGATCTAGCGAAAAGAATCCAATAAAATAGCCATACTGAGTTCATGTGAACTGCCGAAATCCAGACCAAAAGCAGAAATATTGTAGTCAAAAGCATAGCCTATTTTCAAGTTGCTATCTTCAAATAAGATACCAGGAATATTGAAGCCGGTTTCTATGTGTACAATTCCATTGAGGTTGAAGCCTGTTCCCACCCAGAAAGAACGTGTCGGTTGAAAACGTCCGGTAACTTGTAAATTAAAAGGTGCTCCCTCCACATATTTTCCCCAAAAAGAAGCTTCAAAAAAAGCGTCTGAATTAAAAAAATGATACCAACCTGCTGTAGCATAAAAATGAGGTGTCCGAGTCAGAGGAACGAGGTTGTCTTGTACAGGGACGACTGTATTTTGATTAAACAGTTGAGGAACAGACAGGCCAAAATAAATATTATCCTCATCAAAATATCCCCCTTGCAATCGCTTGTAGTAAAAGAGCCCTACTCCAATATCGGGGCGACTTGTTGCGAAATCAAACAGTGGAATACTTGGATCATCGGGATCGCGCCAAGCAATACGGTTGGCCGTAACACGGTAATCTACTACTCCAAAACTAAACCCAATTGAAAAAGCTCCGAAATAAGGATCATCGGTAAATAGACTACCTATTCGGCCATATACTCCTTGTGTACTGAATGGCCCTGTACGGTCTTGCAATATGGAAAGTCCACCTACTAACTCGAAAGCTCCACCAAAATTCGAAATGTATTCTGTACTAAAGTGCAGTGTTCTGGGTGTCTCTGCTTGATCAATCCACTGCATCCGGTAAGTAGAAGCAACCGATATGTTGTATTCATAGAGAAAGAAATCACTATTGACTGAAGCTGGATTGATAATGGCCTGAAATTGTCGAAACTGGGTCTGATAGGGTAATTGCTGGCAAAGCACATCCTTTGGAAGCAAGAAGCAAAAAAAGTAGCTTGCTAAAAAGGTCTTGAGTATTTGATGAACATCAAATCGACACCTAAGAAATGTTGCCATTTTACTAATATTTAGCTTCTTTTTGAAAAAGGATGATACGTTCGTGCTTATCCGTCAGAATGAGGATGGGATTTTGATTGGTTTTAGTTTTAGGTCGCTTGTTCCTTACTAAACTAGGTACTACATCTTGAATCGCTTCAAACAGACCCACCACATCTAATGCCTCTACTGCTTTATCGTCAATTTGGTAATTATTTAATGCTGTTATCAATGCTTCTGTAAAAGCTCCATTCTCCCAGTTTTCATCTTCATAACTGTACTCATCCGCCTGACAAGAAACCAATAGATTAATGTCTCTGTTATCATAAACCATCTCTGTAATACGCTCTCCTGACACTTCTAAGTCAGCATAGCCAGATCCACTGTGGCAGGCATCGATAAAAAATAATTTCTGACAGTTGATAGGTTTCAGGTAGTTGATGATTTCCTCCTGAAAATCAAGGCTCGTTTCGTTGACGAATGGTCCGTCATAATCGCTTGCTGCTATCCGAAACTTACCTCCACTAGTGCTTAAACCATGAGAAGAAATGAAGATCAAGATTAAGTCATTGCTCCCTATTTGCCGATCTTCATATCGATACTGAAGTCGCTTAAGAGTCTTTAGAATCTCTGTTTTGGTAGTCGCTACTGCATGAGTGAGGGTATCAATAAAGATATTTCCAAAAGCACGATTGACTATCTTACCATTCCCTTGTATTGCTCGCGTAAAGTCACGAGCATCTTTACCAGTATACTTCAAATCAACTGCTGGTACACCTATAGAAATAAGATGCAGATTGGGTTTTCGAGGAGAATAGACCACCTTCAGCTGCTTGGTTTGCACTTGTCCATAATCATTCTTAATCGTTGCTTTGAGGTAAGTTATCCCTTCATTAAGTTTTACTTTTTGAAAATAAGTCCTACTGTATTCGCTGCCTTTCATTGATACCTCATCCATCTTTGCTCCTTGATCGCAGGCTTCACCGTTAATTTCTAAACAAAAATGTTGTTTGCCTACTCCTTTTTTGGACAATACCTTCACTTGAATGATCAACTCCTCATTATGCCAAACAATTTCCTGCTGATCGTACAAATCGGGATTTGGAAATAGCCATATGGCCGTCAACTGTTCCTTTTGGTGATCTCGAATTGTATCTATTTGTGCTAGCAATTCTTGCGTTTGCTCTACTGGCAGACTGATCTCTACTGCGTTTGTATAGTTGAGACTGACATCTGCTACCCGTAGCTTGAGTTGTATGCTATCAGTACTTATCGTATTAGATAATAAGTAGGGAAATATATATTGTCGCTCAGCTCCAGGCTCCAAATCACCTGCATTAATTTGAAAAGCTTGGGAGGCCATATTATCTCCATTAATGGTCAGTTTTACTTGTTCTGCCTTGATGGTTCCTTGGTTCTTAATGGCTATTTTAAATGCATATCGCCGACCAGTTTGAATAGTATTTGGCAAATCCTCAACCAACAATCTTAGATCTGGCGCAGACACTGGTCCTACCTTCAACTCGTAGCCCAAAGGAGTGCTCCGCGAATAGGTACCTTCAAATAATTCAATTTGATAAGAGTAAACACCCATCAACAGCTCTTCGTCCAGTTTAATAGGTAGCAGAATCACCTTTTTACTCCCACCAAAGATGGGTTCTAAAACTACAGATTTGATCGGTGGAGCACCATCCAATGGTTTAAAAACTGCTCGTAGATTAAAGCTAGTCTTATCATTTGGATTGCTCAGCTCTATAGGAATGAAAGTGCGTGTTCCTACTTCTGAGGTCGACTGACCAACAGGAAGACCCAATAGCTTCCAGTTCAATGGTTCTTTAATTTTAGGTATGGAGCGCTTCTCTGTCAATTGAGCGATCATTGCTTGTCTGGCCTTCAACAATTGCTGGCTTGAAAATCCTCCCAAAAGTAGACTGCCCTGATTGGTCATCAGTAAAGCAGTGCCTACATCCATTGCTTTGGTACCATAAAAGGCCTCATCGACGGGAGCATAAGATTTATCCAACTTGACGGTCCATATTTTATCTCTTCGGCTGCCACGAGAATAAGATTTGCTTTTACCGAGTAAAATTACATCCTCTTCATTCAGTGCAGCAAGGTCAAATAGGCGATCATTTTCTCTACCACCCAGCATTAGGTAATGGGCTTGCTCACCACTTGTATCAATTAGGCAGAAAAAACCATTTTCTCTTTGACTTTTATCATATACATAGCCGACCAGACCAATCTGTTTATTAGGGAGCTGCCGGATACCCAATCCATTAGTTGCTTTCGAAGCAGGCATGGTTTTTTGCCAGAGCGTCTTACCTGCAAGGTCGAAAGCAGCCATCCACATTTGTTGGATGTCGTTATCCTTGACGTTCCCCGTGAGTATCAATTGTTGGTCATCAGTTAACAAAGCTCGATTGGTATGTGTTTTGAGGGCGTAGTAGTTCAACTTGTGTTCCCAAACAACTTCACCAAAGATATTTAAGCGAATAATCCAAGCTTGATCTCCTGAGTTGCCAACTAGCAATAAATCTCCATTACTTAAAGAAAATACGTTGGTCAGTTCATCATCTTGAGTAGTTCCTAGAATAAACTCTTTTACAGTCTGCCCTTTTTCATCCAAGAGCAATAGCCAAGCATCTTTCTTTCCATAGTACTTTTTTGAAGCTGGAGAAAATTTATTAGGTTTTGTAGAATACCCTGCAACGGCATAATAACCATTGGCTGTTACAACGATGGCATTGGCTGCATCATCGCCATCACGCCCAATATAGCGCTCGTATTTCATGTTCAGCGCTTCATCCATCATTATCAAATAGACGTCTCGCCCTCCATTTTTAGAACTTGTCGAACTACCAACAGCAGCAATCATTGTATTGTGCTGCACCAAGTCCGTAACCTCTTCCTGACCAAAGCGTCCAAACAAAGCTTCTTTTAAAAGCTTGTCCGGCAGCTTTTGGGCAACTGCTACAAAAGGCAAAATCCATGCTAGCGACAATACAATTATTTGTTTAGCCTCCATGATTCTTTGGTAAAACGCTTACTATTTATAGGGCTTCTACTTTTAATATTAAGGGAACGGCAACTGCACGAGTTTGTGTATTTCCAACTGCCGAAAAAGCCATATTGTTTTTTGAGTATCGAATGTTTTCATCTTGAATCAATAAATCACCAAAAACGTCATATAGTTTTTCACTCAAACTAGCACTCCCATGCTCTAAGCGCATTAGCCTAGCCTGTATATCTTCGATAGGAAGTGTGCTGTAAACAACACAAAGGTGGTCGATGCCTTTCACAGACAACTGTAACACAGTTTCTTCATTCGGAATGACAATCTCAGCCGTTTGATCCAATACAAAACCAGCAGTCATACCATTTGATGTGGTTTTTGGAAAATGCAAATTGACAGCACCTTCTGGATTTTGACTAAAAACATAGGCATATTGGCCTCTTGGAATAGACCTGGCAACCAATTGGAATACATCGCCAACGGAAAAATGGTCTTGTTGTGTGGTATAAAGACCTTTGTCATTTTTCAATTCTGTTTGTACTTCTTCAAAGAATGGCAACTCACTGCCCTCTGCAGTGGTCAGATAACCAACTGGCCTTCTAAATACAAACTCTCCTGCTATCGATTGGGTACTACTGGTTGCTTCTTGAAGCTGTTGTAATTTTTCATGCTCAAAAGGCATCAACACATAAGCACTCCTACACAGCTTGGCAAAATCAGTATAACTAATCTCAATGAATCCATTCCTACCCCAGGAAGGTCCAAAACTATTCATCAATTGAAACTTTTTACTAACATTGTCATAGCCTACCAAAACCATAGCATGAAAGTCGTTCTCGCTCTCTTGATATTGAGGCTTCCAAACAGCAGTACCTGGTTTTATTTCCCAAAAATCAGGCGTTACTTCCATAGCCACAATTATAGGTGTCTGAGTAGCTAACACCTTGCAAGCTGTAGAAATTTTACGTTTGGGTACTTCATCCAATTCAAAAACAGCTGCAAAGTCTTTGATCCGATATTGAACTGCCTCTTGTAGTTGTATTTCACCAGGTAATCCATTACAATTGGCGGTTTCAAAATTAAAAGACACTTCCAAGCAATCACCTTGGTCTTTTAGTAATGTTAGAGCATCTTCAATGTAAGCCCCTGCGGTACAATCAGAATTAGTAGTTTTTATTTGATTGTAAATGAAAGCAGCAGAATTGGCCATCTGAGTAATCTTCGACAGGTCCGTTTCTCCAAGTTGGTTGGCTCGCATAATAGTATATGCCCCATATCCTACTGCCCAGCCTACGCAAGAGCTGATATTACCCTGATTACCCGGAATGGGGCAATATTTTTTCAAGCTGAATTTAAGTGGTATCTCATCGTATTTTTGCCCTGTATAAGTGGGC
>JBCBCD010000102.1:0-2342 GCA_038530915.1 Bacteroidota bacterium | reverse complement strand
GTATCTTTTGGTATTTAGTAGTTGAAAGGATTAAGCCTGATCTTTGAGCATTCATACAAGATGTGATAATCACCATCAGCAAAAACGTATGTAGAGTTTTAATCAGCATCCATTAATATTTAATTCATTTGATTGATCAATGCTTGCGCACGCTCCACATACAGCGATTGAGAGGATATCAATTCCTGCAAGAGTGGTATCGCAGCTTCTTTTTCGCCCGCTTTGAGGTGAGCAAGAGCTAAATACCAATCGGCAGCATCTGACAGTGGCGCTTCTAAATTATCACTCACTTTTTTCAAAATCGTTTTGGCTTCTTGTAGCCTCGCTTCAAACAATAAACTAATACCTAGATACAAACCGACATTAGATTCATTGGTTCGTTCATAATGTCTACCGAGCCGTTCAATCGCTGTCAGGTAGTCCTTACTTTCGTAGGCTTCCATACCTAGTCGCAAGTCGTCTAACTCCATACCAGTGTTCTCAGCAAAATTGGTGTTCTCGAGTGGTTCTAAGTAGCTTTCTACTTGTCTATCCAGAGGTGATTCAAACCAGCCTAATTCACGCCCTATAAAAAAGCCACCTACTAACAGTAAGCCAAAGAGCGCGAGTCCTATTGAGAAAAGGTAGTTTGTCCACCCTCTGGGCGCAGGGCTACTCATGTTTGCTTCCTGATCAGCCGCATTCTTAATCAATTGATGTACCTCTAGCGCCTCTCTATTGCGCAGTACTTTAGTCAAACGCTGATTGAAAGTAAATTCTTCCATGCTTCCCTCTTGCTCCTGAATTTCACGAAGTAGTTTTTCGGATTCTTCAGGGGAAAGCTCTGAAGCGAGATGTGCTCGTATTCTTTCTTGTAATTCTTCGTTCTCCATTTCCTCCATATTATCTTGGTGTGTGAGAATGTTTATAGTAGTTGTTCAACTATTTTTTTCAATTTCTTTCTACAGTCAAAAATTCGTTTCCGTAAGTTATTGTAGTCATAATTCATTTCTTTCGCTATGTGTTGCAATTTCATTTTCTTGAGGTGATACAATTGTATGATTTCCTTGCAAGGACTCTGCATTTGATTGATCCCCTCATGAATGGCTTGTAAATACTGATCTTTGACAATGGCCCGAGCCAAATCTTCTCTACTTTCATCTGCTATTTGAAAAGAGCGATCGTCTAAATCCTGTGTCGGTTTGTATCTTCTCCTTCTCAACTCTTCTCGCCACGAGTTGGCAGCCAGCTGATAAATATAGCGATCTAGCTTTCCTTGTTCCTCATATCGTCCATCTCTCACGGCAATCCAAAGATCTAGTATTGTAATCTGTATTAACTCTTTGGCATCTTCCCGAGAACCACTGTTTTTGATCACATGACCACTTATCATTCCAGCATACTTGGAATACAAATAGTTAAAGATCTGTTGATCTGTTGATCTCAATCCTGCTATTATCGCTTCAGAGCTATACTCCATCAATTGCTAATTTTTAGTTGTTCTCATGTAGCTTCGTAACTATATGAGTGAAGTAAGAAAATGTTACCAGAGGAATCAAGGTTTTTTTCAAAAGTTTCGACTTTTAGTCCAGTTTCCTACTTTTTTCAAGGACCAATGGTAACATTCTGTTGTTATAGTAATATGAAGTTGTTTAAAGTTTTCTTGCTTACCTGCGTGTAAAGCATTATAGCCACTGGGCATCAGCTATTTTTCGTCTTATAGCTATGGCTATAAAACTCAAAATGAGCTTTGCCAGTAACCATAAGCCTTTACACTCGCTGACAGCAGAAAACTTTAAACAACTTCTATTATTAAAAAATTAGGGCTGCGATGCGAATACTACTTTTACTTTTAATAACGTCCTGCTTGTATACCTCACTTTTGGCTCAAACAAAAGAAAAAACAGCCATCCAAACACCTGGACAGTTTACTACGTCCTTCAAATTAAAAGCTCCACAAAATATTTTTGCCAGTAAAGGGACTTACGATCGTTATGTTTTGATACGATGGGAAGCAACTGAAAAAGCAAGGATGTACAAAGTTTTCCGTTCTAACAATGCGAAGGCGAATAGCCTCCAAGAGGTTAGCAATAAATGGCAAAAAAGCACTTGGCTTTGTGATTATAGTGCTCTGCCCAATGTAGATTATTACTACACCGTGGTAGCTTCTGATGGTGACAAAGTATCACCTATAGGCAATATGGAAAAAGGATTTCTCAAAAAAAGTAGTCCTGTAGCCATAGAAGAAAAAGAATTAGCTAGCAACTCTAAAGTACTGTATGGAAGTTCCAAACGGGAATTCCTTTTGGTCTCTAATATAAGCAGCGACCAAATCACCTACCGAAAAGGTGCCACCTTTTCGG